>CAZTIJ010000158.1:0-5734 GCA_964613365.1 uncultured Clostridiaceae bacterium
ACCGGTAAGACAGGGAGTAAAAAAACAGGGAGATTCCCGCCACGGCCACGAAGGGGGGCAGAAGAAGCATGGTGGTCTCCAGGAACATACTCAGGGTAAAGGCCTCCTGCACTGAAGCGGTAAGGCCCATGGTCATGCCGATGGAAAGAAGGATCAGCAAAGATCCCATAAGCACCATCAGAAGATGACCGGCGAACCAACGTCTTCGTGACACGGAAGCGGACAGCACCCCTTCAATGCCTCCTTCCTTTTCCTCACCGGCGATGATCAGAAGGCTTTGGACCACATAGATTACCATAATGCTTCCCAGGATGCTGATCAGGCTCAGCAGCATCTGCTCCTCGGAAAACAGGGCGCCGGCCTGCTCCAAGGCCCCTAAAGACTCGGTGAACTCCTCGCTGATGGAGCCGAACAACGTTCCCATGCTAAGGGCCACCAACACCCAGATCATCATCAGTCTGCGGTGCAGTCGCCAGGCAAGACCCAAGGGGCTTTGAAGCAAAGCCGAGGCTTCTCTGCGCCCCTTTTTTGCCGGCAGGATCCCCGCCCCGTGATCCCGGCGCTGTAATAACAGATAGGGAACGGGAAGGAGAATCAGGATCGCCGCTACATAAATCAGCAGCAGTTCCCCGTTATTCTGATGAAACACATGGATCTGCTGGTACCATCCGTAGGGGGACAGCCAGTTCATAAAATGACTTTCCACGGTGTAGGTCTCGGGGTAAAACTCCCCCAGGGCATTGCCCAGACCGCCCACTAAAAAGCTTAGGGCAAGGATGGCCCCCGCCAGTCCTGAGGCACCCCGGGAGGTTTGGGCCAGTTGGGCGGTGATGGCGCCGATCACGGCGAAGAGCATTCCGAACAGGGCGAAGCTGGTGGCCGCCAGCAGGGCCCCTTCCCGGGGAAGATCCGCCCCCAGGCGAAAAATCCCGAAGGTTACGGCGCCCAGGGTCAGGTTCAAAAGACCGGCCAAAAGCATGGCCGAGGTGACGGTGCTATAGCGGCCCACGGCGGTGGAACCCAACAGTTCCAGCCGGCCCAGGTCCTCACTTTGCCGGGTGTGACGGATCACCGTTAAAAATCCCAGCAGTCCGAAAAAGGTGATCATCGTGGTGGAGGACCGAAGCATCAGGAAGCCTCCCAGACTCAGGCCGGAAGCCGGGGCCATAAAGATTCGGGTGGCGGGGCTGGTGGACTGGGCCACGGTCATGGTGGCGATATCCTCCATGGTGGGCAGCAGGTTTTCAAACATCAACGTGAACATTAATATCATGGCTCCTACGCCGAAGATCCAGATCAGAGACCGGATCCGGTCCCGTTTTACGGCGAATTGGAGTAGGGCCCCGGTGTTAAACATTTGGTTTTTTCTCATGATGCATCCTCCTCCCGGTAATGGTCGATAAAGATATCCTCCAGCTTCGGCGGATGACAGACAATGGAGTTGATGGAGTACCGACTGAGGACCCTGAATAGATCATTGATATGGGACTGGTCCACTTCAAAGTCCAGCTTGTCATCGGTTTTTCGGAAACTGTGGACATAGACCAGATTTTTCAATGTGTTTTCCACTGCGGTGCCGTCGCTGGGAACCAGGGTTACATGGGTCCGTTTTAAATGCTCCATCTCGTGAATGTCTCCCGTCTCCACAATGGTGCCGTCTTTGATGATGGCGATTTTATTACAGAGGCGCTCCACCTCCGCCAGGATATGACTGGACAGTAGGATGGTTTTTCCTTCCTCCTTCAGCTCCTGGACACATTCCTGGAACACCTTTTCCATCAACGGGTCCAGCCCGGAAGTGGGCTCATCGAAGATATACAGATCCACATCCGAGGACAGGGCCGAGATCAACGCCACCTTCTGCCGGTTTCCCTTGGAGTAGGTCTTGAATTTCTTTCCCGGATCCAACTGGAACCGCTGGATCAGCCGGTCCCGCTTTTCTCTGTTCACCGAGCCCCGTAGGCTTCCCAACAGGTCAATGATCTCTCCCCCGGTGAAGTTGGACCAGAGGCGTACATCCCCGGAAACGTAGGCCAGGTTTTTGTGAATCTCCACGCTGTCCTCCCAGCCGTCCTTTCCGAAGACCTTTACGGTGCCCTCATTTTTCTTAAGGAGCCCCAACAAGACCCGAATGGTGGTGGTTTTCCCTGCGCCGTTGGGCCCGATAAATCCCATGATGTCCCCTTTATTCACGGTCAAATGCAAATCATTCAGTGCTTTAAAACTTCCGTAGTACTTGGTCAGATTATTGATTTCGATCATTTTCATGGTACCCCTCCTCAAATTTGTTACCCTTATTGTAGCAATAAAAGGGAGGGGGTAGCCCCACCCGAAAGTGGGGTTTTCAAAAAAAAGTTTCAAAACCCCTCTCGAAAAAAATGCTTCAATCGAAGGGGCGGTGGTATATAATAGGTAGATAACAAAACAATCCTCGGGAGGGAAAACCATGGAGAATACAGTAAAAACCGACGGTAAAAGTATCCGCGGCGAAGACGTGATAGAAGTGAAAAACCTGCAAAAAACCTATAAGACCGTAACCGCCGTGGACGGCATCGATTTAAAGGTGAAAAAACAGGAGATACTGGCGATCCTCGGGCCCAACGGGGCGGGAAAGACCACCACCGTGGAAATGCTGGAGGGGCTGCGAAAACCCACGGCGGGGGAAATTTACTACTTCGGCGAAAAGGTGAAGGTGGTGGACGAGAAAATCAAGGAACGCATCGGGGTTCAGCTGCAAAAAAGCACCTTCTTTAAAAACCTGAAGGTTAAGGAAATCATCACCGCCTTCGGGGGCCTATATGAAAAACGCCTTCCCACGGAGATGCTGTTGGAAAAATTCAACCTGGGGGAGAAGAAAAACGATTATATGAAAAACCTTTCCGGAGGCCAGGTGCAGCGGGTGGCCCTGGCCTGTGCCGTGGTCAACGACCCGGATATCGTATTTTTGGATGAGCCCACCACGGGACTGGATCCCCAGGCAAGAAGAAACCTGTGGGATGAGATCAAAGCCTTAAAGGAAGAGGGAAAAACCGTGGTACTGACCACCCACTACATGGAGGAGGCCGAGGCCCTGGCGGACTACGTCTACATCATCGACCACGGCAATATCATCGCCAAGGGCACCGTGGAGGAGCTGATCAACAGCCTGGAGGAATCCTCGGTGGTGGCCTTTGAAATGGACCTAAAGGACTTCGATCCGAAAACCCTGTTTAAAGAAGAGGTAAAATCCGTGAACGGTCGCTATGAGGTCCGAACCAACGACGTGGAAAAATCCCTGGCAAAACTCTTTCAGTACACCCGGGATCACCAGGCACATATTGCCAACATGCGGATTCGAAAGCCCAATTTAGAGGACGTATTTCTAAGTCTTACGGGTAGAAAACTACGGGAATAGGAGGGAGTGGAGATGAAACTGAAAAGCTTAACCGTTGCCATGCTGAAAGACCAGTTTCGGGACTTTGAAACCGTGTTTTGGACCATTCTCTTTCCCACGGGGATGCTGGTGCTCTTTATCAGCATTTTCGGCCAGGTTTTCGGAGACGGCGGGGTGGAGGCCCGGGTAAACTACGGGGTCCATTACCAGGAGCCCACCTACGGCATCACCGACGGGGTGGTCCGGGGAATCTTTCACGAAATGGAGACCACGGACCAGGGGGACTTTTCCTTTCGGGAGGTAAGTGATCTTCAGGAAGGACAGGACCTTATCCAAGAGGGAGCGATCGATCTTGTAATCAGCTTTCCCGAGGGCTTCTCCCGGTTAAACCCGGTGTTTGAAGGAGAACCCCCGGAGAAGACTCCGGTAACCAGCCTCAGGCTGTATCATTCCTCCCGGGCGGAGTCCCTATTGGCCAAGGACATTTTCCACTCGGTGATTGACGAGACGAACCTGCAAATTTCCGCCCAGGGCCAGGAAGTGCCCATGGAATTTCAAAGAGTGGCGGTGGGAGCCCCGGAGACCGGAGATTTTAGCTACGAGAACTTCATCTTTCCCGGAATGATTCTGTTGGCCCTGATGACCATCAGCTTTTTCAATCTGCCCCTGGGTCTGGTGGATTATAAGGAGCAGGGGGTTTTTAAAAAGATCAACGCCTCTCCGGTAAAGGGGAAGGACTACTATTTAGGCATCCTTCTGTCCCAACTGGTGGTTTTGATCCTGGCTTTGGGGGCCCTGTACACCGCGGGACTGTTCTTTGACATCTCCCCCCGGGTATATCAACCGCCCTTTATCGCCTTTTTGCTTTATGCTTCGGTGACGGTGCTGTCCTTCGGACTGCTGTTTACCGCCTTTTTCAAAAACACCGCCACCTTGGCGCCCTTTAGCAATATTTTATACTTTATCACCATGTTTCTCAGCGGACTGTACTTCGACATCCAGGCCATCCCCATATTTTTACGGTGGTACTCGGTGATCAACCCGGTAACCCATTTGGTGGACGGCCTTCGGGCGATTATCGTGGAAAACCCCCTACCTCAGACCAGTGTCATCATACCCGGGGTATGGTTTCTCATCTCCCTAGGGGTGTATACTTTTAATCAAAAGCAGGTGAGCCGCAATGAATAAACGACTGATCCATGCAACGAGAACCTTTATGAAGGAAACCTTTCGAAACAAACTGGATATTTTCTTCACCGTCTTCTTTCCGATTCTCTTTATTGTGATATTTGGAAACATGTTCTTAATGGGCAGTGACCAGGACCAGATTTGGCGGGTGGGGCTGATCGCCGAAGAAGCCGGGGAAATAGAGCCCTATTTTGCGCCCCATAGGGTAACGGTCTATGACGATGAAGAAAGCCTCAACACCGCCGTGGAGGAGCGCAGGGAGCAAGTGGGGGTGGACTACCGACCGGGGGCCGCCACCATCTATCTGTTGGAGGATTTACAAAGCATGGGGGAGGGGATTTTCCTTCAGGGCTTTGTGGAAACCACCCTTCGCCAGTACGCCCTGGGCACCGATCAGCAGTTTATTGCCCTGGAGGATGAGCTGGTGGCCGTAGGGGCCGAGGCCGCCTTTGAAATCGACTATCTGATCACCGGGGTAATGGCCCTGTCCCTTCTATCCGGAGGAATGTTTGCCACCATCGGCGTCTTCGGCCGGTATAAAAAGCAGGAAGTGATCAAACGGTTTATGGCCACCCCGATGAAACCCTGGGAGTTTGTCACCGGGGCCAGCTTTACCAAGATCCTGTTGAACTTCGCCGCCATTATGATCATCATCTATCTATCCCGGCTTCTCTACGGGGTAAGTCTGGACTTTCACTGGGGGATTTTCCTGGCGATCATTCTTACCTCCAGCATCGGTATGATGGGCTTCGGGGTATTGGTACTACTAGTCTTTCGAAAAACCGAAACCGCCCTGACCGGAGCCTCGATCCTGTATGTGATCATGACCTTTTTCTCCGGGGTCTATTTCCCCGTGGCCTTTATCCCCGATCAGTTTCAGTGGGTCAGCAGGATTCTTCCCGTTACCTACCTGATCGAAGTCCTTCGCTACGGCGCCGGGATTGAAGCCATGGACACCGGCTACTTTCTGATGTTAAACGGCGTTTTCGTAATTTTGGGAGGGGGCCTGTTGGTCCTTGCCTCTAAACGCTTTGTGGATTCGGAGAAGCAGTAAGGATAGATCCTGAAGGTCCCTCGTGAAGCAGTCCAAAAGAAAAACCCTTCCGCATCCATCGCCGAAGGGTTTTTCTAATGGCACCGAGTCCAAGTCGAAATCTTAGGACTTCGCGGACT
>CAZTIJ010000159.1:0-5657 GCA_964613365.1 uncultured Clostridiaceae bacterium
TGAATCTCATCCTTTATTGATCTATTTTGTTTTTCTTGATCCCTTCTTAGCTTTATTGCTTTACTGTTTTTTTGCAGAACTTTAGTTCGTATAATTGTATGTTTTTTCACCGATCTTGTCAACCGGTGTCTCTGAACTGTGGTTCATCCGCTAATTTACAGCATCGTGGTTATTCCCACATTATAATGCCACAACCAGATCATGTGAAGAAACAAGACCATGGCGTAAACCACCAACCCGAATTTGGCGATGGGTTCTTTGTATTTTTTTGTACGGCGAATCAGAAACATCACCCCGAGGATCATGAGAATTCGTAAAAAGGCCGCCTTTACCAAGGGCAGTTCAAAGAGCCACACCATCAAGGGATTCGCCTCTTCAATGACGTTTAGGTCCACTACTCCGAAATAGGTTAATAGGAAGTCGAGAAACATCATATAGCCCAGTACCCGTACTTTCTTTTTCATGGCGGCCCTCCTCCGGGGTCTATTAATTAATAATCATTCTTAATCACAAAACAAAAATAATGTGGCAGTTGACATAATCCCACTACCACACTATCATTATAGCACATTAAAAATCCATATTCAATTAACTTCCCCGTTCTGCTCAACAGAATTCTTTCGAAGTTATTCGATGCCCAACTCTTCTCTTAAAACCTCAAGAGCCCGTTGGAGCTGGAGGTCTTCTCCCTCTTCTATCAGGTCCACACTGACGGTTTGTTCCATCTCCACAATAATGTCCGGCTCAATACCTTCATCCTGAATGTAGTTCCCCTCAGGGGTGAAGTACTGGGATACGGTGTATCGAAAACCGGAACCGTCTTCATTGTAACTGCGGATTCCTTGAACCAAGGCTTTTCCAAAGGTGGTCTCCCCGATGACGGTTCCTCGGTTCCCGTCCTGTACCGCTCCGGCTAAAATCTCCGAGGCACTGGCACTTCCCTTGTTGACAAGAACGGTCAAGGGGACGTCCACATGGTCGCTGGAGGAGGTTTCTTCCCGTCGATTCCCCTCCCGGTCCTCGGTATAGACAATCACCTGTTCATCCAAAATCATATCGGCAATTTCAATGGTCTGGCTTAACAGACCTCCGGGATTGTTTCGAAGATCCAGGACCAGAGCCTCCATGTCGTCTTCCACCAAAGCATCCAGGGCTTCTTCAAAATCCCGGGCGGTTTGTTGGTTGAAGTTGGTAATCCGGATATATCCGATGTCCTCTTCCAACATTTCGTACTGCACGGTTTCGATCTTTATGGTTTCCCGAACAATGGTCAGTTCAATCAGTTCCCGCTGGCCTTCCCTTCGAATGGCCACGTCCACTTCCGTTCCCGGTTCTCCCCGCATGAGATCCACGGCTTTGTTCAGGTTGGGTCCCTGCACTTCCTCACCATCCACCTCTATGATACGGTCCCCGGTTTGGATTCCCGCTCGGTACCCCGGGGTACTCTCTATGGGGGATACCACAGTGACATAGCCGTCTTCACCGGGGGTTACAATAATGCCGATGCCCCCAAAGGAACCTTCGGTTTCCGTCATAAAATCCTCATATTCCTCGGAGCTCATATAGGTGGTATAGGGATCTCCCGTGGCTTCAAACATGCCCCGGACCGCCCCTTCCATCAATTCCGATTCTTCCAGGTCTTCATAAAAATTATCCAGCAAAAAATCCCGCATATAAATCAGTTTTGAAAATTCCTCTTCCAACTCCTGATAATACTCCATATGATCCGCGGACACCAAATAGTTCTCTCCTACCCGAAGGGCGATATAGTTCCCCAGGGTCATGTTTACCACTGTTGTTAACAGCACCAAGATCACGGCACCGATCAATGCCTTTTTTTTGCTTATCATTCCACCCGCTCCTCTTTATTCTCTGTCATTAGGTTAATATCATTCTTTATTTTAACACAAATTATTGATTTAACCAATGATAGGGATTAATGATTTTCGGGTCTCCGTTGACACGCACTTCATAATGAAGATGGGGTCCCGTAGAATATCCGGTACTGCCGATGGAGGCAATCACCTGTCCTTGATCCACTTTATCTCCCACGGAAACATGGTTTTTGGAATTGTGGGCATATAGAGTGGAGATCCCTTCCCCGTGATAGATCACCACATAATTGCCGTAACTTGCCCCATAGGTTGAAAGAATGACTTCCCCGGCCAGGCTGGCCACAATGGGGGTCCCCATCGGCGCGGGAATATCAATTCCCCAGTGGGGCCTCCACTCGCCGAAAATCGGATGGTTTCGATATCCGTAGGCCGAGGATATCCTGTGATAACCGGGTACCGGCCAGGAACGGCCCGATGCCGGAGGTGTTGAGGGGTCTTCCTCCTTCGGGGGCTCCGACTCTTCCTCCCCGGTCTCTTCTTCTTGCTCTGTTTCTCCCTCTTCCTGGGCTTTTCGTTCCGCTTCTTCCTGGGCTTTTCGTTCCGCTTCCAAGCGCGCCTGCTCTTCCGCTTCCCTTCGGGCTTTTTCCTCTGCGGCCCGGCGCTCCGCCTCAATGCGTTCCTGTATTTCCCTTTCTATTTGTTGGATTTCTCCTTCAAGAAACTCCGACTCCTCTTCCCATTCCGAAAGCTCCTGTTCCATTTCCGCAATGGTACTTTGTATTTCCTTTCTCAAACGCTGCTGGGTTCCCCGAGATACTTGCAGAGTTTCCACCCGTTGCTCCACGTCCTGCTGGTAGTCCAGCAGTTGACTCTTCTGATTCTCCAAAAGATCTTGTTTGGCTCCCACCAGGGCTACCTGTTCTTCCAATTCCTCGATCATCTGTACATCATGGTCTGCAATTTTTCGAATCATATCCATATTGGATAGAAGTTCCGTGAAGTTTTTGGATCCCAGGAGTATTTCTATGTAACTGATACTTCCCTTTCGGTACATGGCGGCGACCCGGGAACCGAGCAACTGATTTTTATCTCCCATACCGGCCTTTGCTTCAAAGAGTTCTTCCTCGGTTACCTTGATATCCTCCTTAACCCCGGCAATCTTGGATTCAATACCGTCGATTTCCGCTTCCGCTTCGATTATATCCATTTCAATTTCTTCCAGTTTTTCAATGATTTCCGACTCTTCCATTTCATTGGCTTCAATTTTTACTTCGATTTCCCGCTGCTTCTCTTCCACTTCCTTTAATTGGTCCTGAACCTCATCCAGTTCTTCCGCAAAAGAAAACAGGGCTGAGGTAATCAGCAGTATCGATGCCATTATCAAACATAAAAACTTCCTTTTTTTCATGCTTTTTCTCCCCTTTATATGGAAAATGGTCCTATACTACGGATTTTACCCAGCCCTATTCACTTTAATCGTTCTATTGCAACATTTCCTTATATATTCTCTTTAGCGATTTCGTAACCAGTCCATGGGATTGGTGGTATTTCCGTTTCGTCGCACTTCAAAATGAAGATGGGGTCCGGTGGACATCCCGGTGGATCCGATTAACGCAATGGTTTCTCCTGCTTGCACCTGTTGTCCCACCCGTACCTGATTTCTGGAATTGTGGGCATACAGCGTGGAAAGACCGCCTCCATGATCGACGATGATCATGTTTCCATAACTTCCGCTGTACTGAGACATGATTACGGTTCCCGATGCCGCCGCCACAATGGGGGTCCCGGTAGGCGCAGGGATATCAATTCCCGAGTGAAATCTTGTGCCTCCCAATACCGGATGGGTTCGATTTCCGTAGGGAGAGGAGATCCGGGTATGTCCCGGCACCGGCCACCCCGTGGGCTGACTGGATCCGGCCTGCTCCTGAGCCTTTTCTCTTTCCGCCTGTTGCTGGGCTTTCCGTTCCTGTTCCTTTCTTCGCCGTTCCGCTTCTCTGCGAGCCCGCTCCTCTTCTTGAAGCCGTTGAATTTCCGCTTCAAGATTCTTGGACTCCTGCTCCATTTGTGTCAGTTCCTCTTCCATCTCACCGATGACACTTTGAACTTCCCGACGGAGGCTTATCTGTGTTCCACGGGAAACCTGAAGCTGCTCTTTTTGACTCTTGGCATCTTCCTGGTAATTTAGGAGTTTGGCCTCTTGGTCTTCCAACAGCTTTTTCTTGCTGGCGATCAGATCTCTTTGTTCTTCCAGCTCTTCAATCAGTTCCACATCCTGGTTGGCTATTTTTCGAATCATATCAATGTTCGTCAACAACTCCGTAAAGTCCCCGGACCCTAATAGTACCTCTATGTACCCGATGTTCCCCCTTCGATACATGGTGTCCAGACGGGATTCCAGGGTATCATTCTTCTCCCCGATGGTGTCTTCCGCCTCCACTAATTCTTCCTGGGTCTCTTCAATTTTTTCTACGGTTTCGGAGATTTGGGTTTCGAGACGGCTGATTTCATTTTCCGTCTCGATAATATCCATCTCTAAGGCTTCGATCTTTTCAAGAATCTCCGCCTCTTCCATTGACTTCTCTTGAATCTGGCTTTCCACGGCTTTTTGCTGTTGTTCCGCTTCCTTCAGGCTATCCTTTTTCTCCTCTATCTCGTTGGCAAATACGTAAATACTGGAAGTTACCAGTAAAAATGCTGCGATCGTCATGATAAATTTGCTGCTTCTTTTCACTATGCATCCATCCTTTCAATTTGTGATTACACTTTCAAGTGTTTTCGCATGGAAATTAAACTTCCCAGTATTCCAACCCCGATTCCCAGCACCACAAACATTAATGAGATCTGCCCCAGCATATCCTCCGCCGATACAATGTACTCGGCAAACAGTGCATAAAAACGGGTGTAAACTAGATTATAAACATATTCATATCCGAAATAGACCACGGTCAGGGCTATTAAGGATCCGATCAGGCCTAAAAAGATGCCTTCAATGACAAAGGGCCATCGGATAAACCAGTTGGTGGCTCCTACGTATTTCATAATGGTAATTTCCTGCCTTCTTGCATTCAGTGTGAGTTTGATGGTGTTGGAAATGATAAACACCGCAATAAGCCCCAAAATGGTAATCAAAAACAATCCTGCCACTTGAACAAAATCCGCGATATTCACCAGATTATCGATCACATCCTGATAATACCTTACCTCGTCCACCCCAGAAATTCCCTGGATGTTTCGAACCACCACTTGGGCAGATTCCAGTTCTTGAAAGTATACGATATAGGAGTTGGGAAGCGGGTTGTTCTCCAAAGTATCCAATAAATACCCCTGTTCTCCCCAGCTTTCTTTCATTTTTTCCAGAGCCTCATCCTGGGACTCATATTCCACAGCGGCGACCCCATCCATACTTTCCAGCTCTGTTCCGACGCTGCGGATCTCATCGTTTTCCAGTTCCTCTTCCAGATAAACCTGGATATTGTCGAACTGACTCTGACCCATTAGGGCGATATTATTCATGTTGATCACCAGGGTTATAATTACGCCCAGTACCAATAGAGAGGCGGTCACAGAGCTGATGGAGGCAATGGACATCCCCCGGTTTCTCCAAAGACCTACCAAACCTTGTTTTACCATGTATCCCATCGTTTTAATCTTCATAGCCATAGACTCCTTTCTTGTCGTCCCGAATCACAGTGCCTTTTTCTATGGCTATAACCCGTTGCTCCATCACATCCACGATATCCTTGGCATGGGTAGCCATGATAATCGTAGTTCCCCGCTGATTGATGTGGCGCAGTACCCGCATGATTTCCCAAGCGGTATCGG
>CAZTIJ010000160.1:0-822 GCA_964613365.1 uncultured Clostridiaceae bacterium
GTTTTCAGGATCTCCCGGATCTCCCGGCGATGCTTCGGATCCAAAAACAGCGCCCGTTTCACCGCCGCCATTTTCGAGTCCTCCCGCTTCGCCGAGTACCCTCCGATCACCTTATTTTCTTGGATCATCAGCCCGTCATCGATGACGAACTCGATATCCTTTTCCTGGGCCAGGTTCATGGCTTGATAGCTCTTCCCCGTACCGCTGGATCCCACTAATGCATATACTTTCATAGCTTCACCCTGCTTTCTGTTTGAATGCTTTTATCCATTATAACATAGGGATGACATTGGAGGGGGATATAATGATTCTCATTATATATAAACCCCTTCCCGCATTTTTTGTGCTTTTACGGTTGCCTTGGGCTTTTTTTCCTTGTTATAATCAACTTGTAATAACCTAATTTACTAAATAAGGAGGAGTTTAAAATGGCTTATAGAATTGATGATTCTTGTATCAACTGTGGTGCTTGTGAACCGGAATGTCCGGTAGGAGTAATCTCTGAAGGAGACGACATTTATGTAATCGACGAAGAGGGATGTATTGACTGCGGAGCCTGCGCCAACGTTTGTCCGGTAGACGCACCGAAGGAAGTATAATTCCAACTCCGACATAGTAAGCAATTATAATATACACCTTGGTTCAGCATAACGCCCATAACCGAAAAACCCCCCTAGGTCCTGAGGACTTAGGGGGTTTTTCATTTGATGGATATTGATGGCCTCTATTTTTTCTCGGACTTCTCCGAAACCTTTGTTTTTACCTTTTTGTCTTCAGGGTACTTTCCCCGACTGAGGAGCTCCAACTTCACCAGAAACTTCA
>CAZTIJ010000160.1:832-5623 GCA_964613365.1 uncultured Clostridiaceae bacterium
CCTCGTTTACACTGAAATCATCCAGGATATTGGATACCAGCTGGCGTTCTTTATCTTCCACATCCTGAAACAGGTGCTCTCCCTGTTTTGTCAGTTTCAGCTCTGCCGAGCGTTTATCATCATTGGCCGGGGCTTTTTCCACATACCCTTCCACCGTCAGCTTCTTAGTAATGGTCACCAGGGTGTTTCGATCCAATTCCAGGGTTTCCATCATCTCAAAAATCTTTTTTGCGCCGTTGCGCCCCAGCTCTCTGAGAACCAGGACCTCCGACAGACTCAAGGGCAGACTTCCGTTTTTCCGGCTCTTTTTCTCCGATGCCACAATATAGTGGATCAGCCGTTTGAGATATTCATTGATTTCACGATAATAGTTTCGCATCGAATCACCTATATCCTCGAATTTTCCAGCCTGTCAATTTTACCGTTTATTTCATTGCAGGAACCACGCCCTCGGCAAAGGCTATCGTTTTTATGGCTATCTACCATTTTAATATACCCCTTTCGAGAATGATTGTCAATAAACTGCTGCTAAAGTCCGTTTGAACCGAAAAAAAAGACGAAGGAATGCTGTCATATTCTTTGACATCGCATGCCTTCGTCTTTTTTTCTGTGATCCTTTTATTTTCCTTACTTCGCTACGTCTAAAGGGAAGCTTTGCTTAGCACTTGACCGCCTCTTTTTCCGACCATGACTCAAATGCCTCCGTCCCCTTTGTGCTATTGGGCTATTCCAGGGCTTCGATGAGTTTTGGCAGGACTTCGTAGACGTCGCCGACGATGCCGATGTCCGCTACCTTAAAGATCGGGGCATCGGGGTTTTTGTTGATGGCCACAATGGTTTGGGCACTTTGCATACCGGCGATGTGCTGGATGGCTCCCGAGATTCCGCAGGCGATGTAAAGCTCCGGCCGTACGGTTTTACCGGTTTGTCCCACTTGATGGTCGTGGTCGATCCATTCCGATTCCACGGCGGCTCGGGAGGCACCTACTACGCCGCCCAATTTATCCGCTAATTGATAAAGAAGGTCGAAGCCTTCGGGCTTTTCCAGTCCCCGTCCACCGGATACGATTACGTGGCTGTCCACAAGATTGACGCTGGCTTTTCCGGCCTTAACCACGTCCAGGATTTTTACCCGGATGTCCTCGGCGGTCACGTCATTTTTGTATTCGATTAACTGTTGGTCTTCCCGCTTGTCCTGCTTTTCCGCCTTGGCCATTACTCCCGGTCGTACCGTGGCCATTTGAGGTCGGTGTTTCGGGCATATGATGGTTGCCATGATGTTTCCGCCGAAGGCCGGTCGGGTTTGCATCAGACCCTTTTCTTCGGGATCGATCTCTAGCTTCGTACAATCGGCGGTAAGTCCCGTGTCCACCCTGGCCGCCACTCTCGGGGCTAGGTCCCGGCCGATATGGGTAGCACCGAAAAGTACGATTTCCGGCTTGTACTCCTCTACCATCTTTGATAATACTTTGGTGTATCCATCGGTGGTATACTGCTTTAAGTGCTCTCCTTCCGAAAGGTAAACCTTATCGGCACCGTAGGCAAAAAGCTCATCGGAAAGCTCCCGAACGTCGTCTCCTAATAAAACGGCGCTCAGTTCACAACCGACTTCCTCTGCCAGTCTTCGTCCTTCTCCTAGAAGCTCCGCCGCAACGTCCATCAACTGGCCGTCCCGCTGCTCTGCGTATACCCACACCCCTTTGTACTGGGTGATGTCCATTTTTTTCATTTCCGACTCTTCCCGGATAATGGCGTTGAAGTTACAAGCGTCCACACAGGCGCCGCAGTTGGTACAGTTGTCGTTCATCACCGCTTTATTGTCAATCATATCGATTGCGTTAAAAGGACAGGCTCCCACACACAGTGTACAGCCCACACATTCTTCCTGTAGTATTTTAATACCCATGATATTCCCTCCTTATATCAGATTTTTTTCTTGTAGTTTTTTCACCAGGTTGCTTACTTTTTCATCGGTGGTACCCTCTAACATTTCTCCGGCACCCTTTTGTTCCGGTGTAAAGGAACGTTTTACCTGGGTGGGGGATCCGTCAAGACCGATGTCCGTAGAAGGAATGTCCAGATCCGCATAGGTCCATACCTTGATGCAGTCCTCCCGATAGGCTTTCATAATCCCGGGAATGGAAGGATATCTTGGTTCGTTTAACTCTTTGATGGTGGTCAGAAGAATGGGGCTTTTCCCTTCAATCACTTCGTAACCGTCTTCTAAGGCCCGGTGTACCCGGATTTTCCCCTCTTCCAGATAGAACTTTTCTACATAGCTTACCTGGGGGATGCCCAGTCGTTCGCCGATTTGAGGTCCTACCTGAGCCGTGTCTCCGTCGATGGCCTGTCTTCCGCAAAAGATGATGTCGTAATTTCCGATTTTTTCAATGGCCTTGGCAATGGTATTGGACGTTGCCCAGGTATCCGCTCCGGAAAATGCCCGGTCGGAAAGAAGGATTCCTTCGTCGGCTCCCATGGCCACCCCTTCGATCAGCACTTCCTCTGCTTGAGGGGGACCCATGGTCATAACCGTGATGTGGGTATCGGGGTTTTGGTCCTTTACCCGTAGTGCCTCCTCTAAGGCCGCTTTGTCATCGGGATTTAGGATGCTCGGCACCCCTTCCCGTATTAAGGTTCCCTTTACAGGATCAATTTTTACTTCATTGGTATCCGGTACTTGTTTTATACATACAATGATCTTCAATGTCAGTCCCTCCTTTTTTATCGTAAAATGTCTGCTGCCACTACCATCTTTTGAACCTCGGAGGTTCCTTCATAGATTTCGGTAATTTTCGCATCCCGCATCATTCGCTCAATGGGGTAGTCGGCGGTGTAGCCGTATCCACCGTGAAGCTGTACGGCTTTGGTGGTCACTTCCATGGCCGTCTCCGAAGCGTATAGCTTTGCCATGGCCGCCAGTTTACCATAGGGTCGGCCTTCGGCTTTCGCCACCGCTGCTTGGTATACCAACATTTTTGCCGCTTGAATTCGGGTTTCCATATCCGCCATCATAAACTGTAGGCCTTGGAATTTTCCGATGGGTCGGTTAAACTGCTCCCGCTCCTTTACGTACTGAACGGTTTTTTCCATGGCTCCTTCGGCGATTCCCAGGGCCTGGGCTGCAATTCCGATTCGGCCGCCGTCCAGGGTTTGCATGGCAATTTTAAAGCCTTTGCCCTCTTTTCCTAACAGGTTTTCCTTGGGTACCATCATGTTCTTAAATACCAGCTCTGTAGTGGCGGAACCTTTGATGCCCAATTTCTTTTCTTTCTTTCCGATGGTGAATCCGGGGGTGTCGCTCTCTACGATAAAGGCGGTAATTCCCTTTAGGCCTTTGCTAGGCTCAGTCATGGCGAAGATGATATAGGTATCCGCTTCTCCTCCGTTGGTGATAAAGATTTTGGTTCCGTTGATTCGGTAATGATCCCCTTCCAACACCGCTACGGTTTGTTGACTGGCGGCATCGGTTCCCGCATTGGGCTCCGTTAAGCCGAAGGCGCCGATTTTCTCTCCGGAAGCCATGGGCTTTAGGTACTTTTCTTTTTGGGCCTCGGTACCGAACTTTAAAATGGGCCAGCATCCAAGGGAACTGTGGGCGGACAGGATTACGCCCGTGGTGGCACAGGCCTTTGACAGCTCCTCTACGGCAATGGCGTAGGACAGCTCGTCGGCACCGGCGCCGCCGTATTCTCTGGGGATGGCAATCCCCATCATGCCAAAGCGCTTCATTTTGTCCACGGTTTCACTGGGGAAGCGCTCATTCTCATCCACCTCCGCCGCGATGGGTTCCACTTCATTCTTCGTGAAGCTCTGAAAGGTTTTTTGTATCATTTTGTGCTCTTTTGTTAGATTAAAATTCACTTTGATCCCTCCTTGTTTTGTTCTATGGCTATTATATCCTATAGTTTGTTAAATTACTATCAATAACCCTTAAAATTTTTTACTGTCTTTTTTTGATCAATTTGTTCATTATCTGGACACGAAAAAGGCCGCGCCTTTTTATTGGCGCCGCCAATTTTTTGTCGTATCTTTTTGGGGGTTTACTGCTTTTCTTTCCTTTATGAGCCTTTTTTACTCCTTATCTTCAAAGGATTTTAACATTTCGTTCTCTTTGATCAGGTAGGACATGATAAATAAACTCTCGTTTAAGTGAACATCCTCCACCACTACATCCTCGGGCACCTTCAGATCCACCGGGGCAAAATTCCAGATGGCCTTGACTCCCGCTTCCACCAATTCATCCGCCACGCTTTGGGCCACTTCCTTCGGTGTGGTAATAACGCCGATTTCAATGTCGTTTTCTTTGATGTATCCGTGAATTTCCCGCATGTCGTGTACCGGGGTGCCTCGAATTTGGAGACCGATTAAGGTGGGGTTAATATCAAACATTGCAAGGATTTTAAATCCGTGCTTTTCAAAATTCGTATGGTTGGCAATGGCCTGGCCTAAGTTTCCCACTCCCACCACTACGGCTTTGTAGTCTTTGGTCAGTCCTAAAATCTTTTGAATTTCATTATATAACTCTTCCACATTGTATCCATAGCCCTGCTGCCCAAATCCTCCGAAATTGTTTAAATCCTGACGAATTTGAGAGGCGGTAAATCCTAAAATTCCACTGAGCTCCTTGGAAGATATTCGATAAATTTCCTTATCCAACAGATCCCGTAAGCATCGGTTGTACTTCGGCAGCCTTCGAATTACGGCCATGGAAATATTTCGACTTTTCGGCATGATTACCACTCCTATTTCTAATTATTTGTAACTTGATTGTAAAATTCAGAAAAATGG
>CAZTIJ010000161.1:0-5561 GCA_964613365.1 uncultured Clostridiaceae bacterium
ATGAAGACGGAAGTCATGGAGCTGAGGCGTCTATTAAAAAGTTCCAAGCATGTGGTGGTACTTACCGGAGCGGGGATGGATACCGAAAGCAATATTCCCGATTTCCGAGGGAAGGAGGGCTGGTGGAAAAACATCGACCCGAGGACCGTGGCGAGTATTGAGACCTTTCACGAAAGCTATTCTTTGTTTCATGAGTTTTACTCCATGCGATTGAAGATGTTGGAAGGTATCAAGCCCCATAAAGGACACTTCATATTAGCAGAGCTTGAGAGCAAAGGAATGATTGAAAGCATTGCAACCCAGAACGTCACGGGATTACATGCCATGGCGGGAAGCCGAAGGGTCTATGAACTCCACGGAAATATTCGAAGCATCCGTTGCAATAACTGTCACCGGGAAGTCTGTGTGAAGAGCTTCTTAAACAAGGAAAAATGTAAATTTTGCGGTGGGGATTTACGACCCGGGGTGGTTTTATTCGGAGAAATGCTTCCTTCCGAGGCCTGGGATTCCGCACTGAGTGATATCAAAAGTAGCGACTTGCTGATTGTGATCGGAACCAGCCTGGAGGTCTATCCCGTAAATCAGTTGCCGATGATGACCCGTGGGAAAACCGTATTGATCAATAATGAGGATCGGGGCAGCAAAGGGATGTTTGCTTTGAAAATTATCGGGAGTGCCCGGGAGGTACTCCAAGAACTGAATCATAATCTGGATTACTAATTGACTGGCAATTGGTTAAAAATGCCGATGATTTCAATCAGGTGCATATTTTAGCCAGTGCCCTACGGTACGAGAATCTCTTGTATAAAGATGAGGTGCTTAATGGAGAAGGTGCCGGATATAAGGATGCAATACGCTTGAATGGAAGCCACTATATGTGCGTATACGGACCGGTGTTCACCTACAAAGAAATGATTGCCTTGCCGCCGGAGTTTTAAAGAAAAAAGGGGTCGACAAACTTATTGGGTTATGTCGGCCTTTTTTTATTGGGGGAATTTGCACCCGTCAAGGGAGAAGCCGATAAGGTTTAGTTTCTTTTCTTCGGAGGAAGCCTTCTTGAAAAAGGAACGTTGGTTGAACAGAATATAAGAACAGACATTTCGTTTTTCCGGAGGTACGGATAGGGATGGAACTTTTTAAAATGATAATAAATTAACGATAAATCAAGAGAAATAACCATTATATTTTATAAAAGGTCATATAAGGAAAAGAGATAAATTTGAATATCATTATCAATTGACTGCAAAATTCTAAAAAATCGATAGATTTGAGTTATTAGCTTAATTCCGACTATCGGAGAAAAGGATTATTTCCTAAAAAATTGTGGTATAATTGGAATTGAGAATTTAAAGATATAAATGAATTGATAAAAATATAACAACGGAGGGATATTTATGACTCAAAAAACAAAGGATATTTTCATTGTCGGTTTTGCTCTTTTCGCCATGTTTTTCGGTGCAGGAAATTTGATTTTCCCCCCGGCTCTGGGACAGAGTGCAGGGATACAGGTGATTCCGGTGATTTTCGGTTTTCTTCTTACCGGAGTTGGACTGCCCCTTTTGGGGATCATTGCGGTTTCTAAGTTCGGGGGCGATCTTCAGTTATTGGCTTCCAAGGCTCATAAGGGTTTCGGGAAGGTTTTAGCCATTGGAGTGATTTTAACCCTGGGCCCCTTGGTAGCGATCCCAAGAACAAGCGCCACCACTTATGAAATGGCGATCATGCCTTTTTTTCCTGAATTCAGCCCGCTACTCTTTTCGGCAATCTATTTCAGTGTGGTGCTGGTATTCGTATTAAAACCCTCTTCTCTTATTGATAATATTGGAAAGATCCTGACCCCGATTTTACTGCTTACCATGTTGACCATTATATTCAAGGGGGTATTTGAGCCTCAAGGAGCTATGGCAAATACGGGGATGGGAGTGACCTTCGGAAACGGTTTTTCGGAAGGGTACCAGACAATGGATGCTATGGGCGCCACAATTTTGGGGGGCATCATTGTGGGGGCTATTCGAGCTAAGGGCTACCACAAGAAAAAAGACATCGCCCATATAACAGAGAGGGCAGGACTTGTCGCGGCTGTAGGCCTAGCCGTGATTTACGGAGGACTGGCTTATCTGGGCGCCACCGCCGGAGAGCTTTCCATGGAATTAACAAGGTCTCAGCTGGTTATTTCCATAACCCGAAACTTATTGGGAGCCCTTGGACAGGGATTGTTGGGCATTGCCGTGGGCATGGCTTGTCTTACCACAGCGATTGGATTGACTGCGACAGCAGGGGAATACTTTAACAAGGTTTCAAAGGGCAGACTCAGCTACCGAATGGTATCCATATCCACAGCCATGGTCAGCATGGGGATTTCAAATCTCGGGGTGGATCGCATCATTGCCTTTGCAGAGCCCATACTGTTGATACTTTACCCCTTAATCATAGTTTTGGTTGCCTTGGCATTTTTGGACCCTTACCTCAGCCATACCAAGGTATATACCGGAGCGGTTTTTACCACACTGGGTATTAGTGTAATGGAGGTACTGGCAGGATTTAATATTTTATTGCCGTTGGTAAGCAAGTCAGTAGCATCACTGCCCTTAGCATCACAGGGTTTTGGGTGGGTCATACCTGCGATGATTGTAGGAGGTCTGTTTCATCTAGCATACCTGGGTAAAGGATGGAAAAAAAGAACTATGGAAAAACAAGAAGAGTATAGTCATTAGGACAGGGTGGTACCTTCCATAATCGTGATGACATAATCAAAAAGAAAAAAGGCCTCTTTTAATGAAGAGGCCTTTTTTTATGATGATCTCCCGGTGTTGAAAATCCCGCCGAAAAGAATCTGCAAAACTCCGAAAATCAAGAAAAACAGGATGAACTGTAAGAAGATTTCCCGTGGATCCCTGATGGTATGGCGCAGATTGTAGATAAGAACAAATAGGATTGATGCGAGTAGGGTAGTCAGGCCGTGTAGGAGCCAATCCTTTTTCCCCCAATGTTTTGCTTTTCCAAGGATAGTACCCACCTCCTTTTCTTGAAGATAGCATAGATATCCGGTGGTTTTCAAGGGCATTTACTCCCGACCTTCGACCTTATAAAAATTACTAATGGGGATGTGACATTTCCACGGTCGCATACATACCGTCGTGGCCTGAAGGAGTTTACTTTTTTATGGACTTTTTTCATGGAACCATATGGATATAGAATGAGCTTATTTTCGTAACAATAAAAAAAGGAATTTGCCGTGGTCAAGGCGAATATATATATAAGGTGGTGCTGACAATGGATAGGATGGATCCTTTAATTATTGAAACACTCCAGAGGGATGCGACAATCTCTCTAACAGAGCTTTCCCCCAAATCAATCTTTCAAGGCTCAGTGCAAAGGAGCGACTGATTCGATTACAGGTACAGGGGGACTATAATACAAAAGGAGGTTTTTTTATGAATCATGAATATCAACCGGAGTGGGCTTTTGCCCGGGAATTGGATCGACAAGATCCTCTAAAGGACTATCGAAAACGTTTCCATCTAAAAATAGGGAAAAGTTTTTTCTAAGTCGTTTCGGATACTCCAAAACCGGTTGTAGGGAGAAAGTGAAATTTCAGAATAATTACAATTTTACCTTGACACAGGAAAAATTCTTCGATATAATCGAAACAAAGAATATTAGAATGAATGAAACAAGGGCATTGGATGGGAGAGTCGTTGAAGCGGCTTTTTTATTTTTTGTCCTTTTTTTGTCGCTCTATAGCACCGGGGATTTTTTCCGAAGAGCGGTTTAAGCAGAAACAGTCCAAACAAAAACGAGATCAGAGGAGGATTTTCATTGAAAAAGTACATTATGGCATTAGACCAGGGCACCACCAGTTCCAGAGCAATTATTTTTGACCGGGAGGGAAACAACATCGGCACCAGTCAGACGGAGTTTACTCAGATTTATCCAAAGGCCGGCTGGGTCGAGCACGATGCCATGGAAATCTGGGGAACCCAAAGCGGTATGGCCCGTCAGGTATTGGAAGTGAACGGAATACGTCCGGAGGAAGTAGCCGCCATCGGTATTACCAATCAACGGGAGACAACCGTAGTGTGGGACAAAGAAACGGGAAGACCGATTTATAACGCCATTGTCTGGCAGTGTCGAAGAACCTCGGATATCTGTGATGACTTAAAAGCCAGGGGATTGAGTGATACCGTACGGAAAAAAACCGGACTGGTAATCGATGCCTACTTTTCAGGGACGAAAATCAAGTGGCTTCTGGACAATGTAGAGGGGGCCAGAGAAAAGGCGGAAGCGGGGAAACTTCTCTTTGGGACCATTGATACCTGGCTGATCTGGAACCTTACCCGGGGGAAAACCCATGTGACGGATTATAGTAATGCTTCACGAACGATGCTCTTCAATATTCATACCCTTCAATGGGACGAGGAGCTTTTGGAAGCTTTGGACATTCCAAAGAACATGCTTCCTGAAGTAAAGCCCTCTAGTGAAATTTACGGTTATACTGATGAACAAACCTTCGGGGGCGCGAAAATTCCTATTGCGGGAGATGCCGGGGACCAACAGGCGGCATTATTCGGACAGGCCTGCTTTGAGCAGGGCACGGCAAAAAACACCTACGGTACCGGTTGCTTTATGCTGATGAATACGGGAGAAAAACCGATTGCTTCGGATAACGGACTCCTTACCACTATCGCCTGGGGAAGAGAAGGAAAGATCACTTACGCCCTGGAGGGGAGTATTTTTATCGCCGGTGCCTCCATTCAGTGGCTTAGAGATGAACTGCGGTTGATTTATGATGCTGCCCAAAGTGAATACTATGCAAACCTGGTGGAGGATACCAACGGTGTATATGTGGTTCCCGCCTTTACCGGACTGGGTGCACCCTACTGGGATATGTACGCCAGGGGAAGTATTGTGGGTCTTACCCGGGGAGTGAAGCGAGAGCATATTGTAAGGGCCACCTTAGAATCCATAGCCTATCAAACCCGGGATGTACTAAGTGCCATGGAGGAAGATTCCAATATCAAATTGAAAACCTTGAAAGTGGACGGCGGCGCATCCGCAAACAATTTCCTGATGGATTTTCAAGCGGATATTTTAGGGGTTCCTGTTAAAAGAACTTCCGTAGCGGAAACCACTGCTTTGGGAGCTGCTTATCTTGCGGGACTTGCCGTAGGATTCTGGAAGGATGTTGAAGAAATCAAAGAAAAATGGGAACAGGACCGAGAGTTCATACCGGAGATGGAAGAGGACAAAAAGGAAGAATTATATCGAAAATGGACCAAGGCCGTGGAATGTTCTGCGGGCTGGGAGAAAAAATAGTGTCAATACAATAATCGGGAAAGCGACGGAGCTTGTTACGAAGAGTGAGGTTTTGAAGGAGGAAAATATATGTACGATGTAATCATTGTGGGGGCAGGGGTGATTGGAACCGCTGTTGCACGAGAGTTGTCCAAATATCAGGGAAGGGTGGCGATCCTGGAGAAAAATCCCGAGGTATGTCAAGGAACAACGAAGGCCAACAGTGCCATTGTTCATGGAGGGTACGACGCCCTTTATGGAACCTT
>CAZTIJ010000162.1:0-5548 GCA_964613365.1 uncultured Clostridiaceae bacterium
GTGGTGTTTGTTCAAGGGTTGACCTAAAAAACTATTACAAACCCCGATTTGAATCGGTGTAACCGGCATCTTTCGAAGTCGAAAAAACCCTTCGTTATATATAACGAAGGGTTTTTTATTGCAATGGGGTTTTGGGCTGCTTCAGTGTTGGAAAATACGTTACTCCTCTACCCGCAATCCGTCCTTTTTCAAAGCCTCTCGAACCTTAGAAAGATCCTTCTCCGGCTGAATAATTAACCGATAAAGATTCAGCACCTTCGCATCCTCGGCGACGATCTTTTTTATGTTCACATTAAGCTTTGTAAACACATCCAATACCTTTGCTAATTGTCCCGACATATTCTCTATGTAGACCACAATCTTATCCTCGGTGATCCCGAATAAATCCACTAAATACTTAAATATGGCTTTATGGGTCACAATCCCTGCAAAGTTTCCTTCTTCCGTATTTACGGGAATAAAGGTCAACTGATTGTCCACAAATTCCTTTGCTGCCAGTTCCACTGGGGCTTCCAACGTGGTAAACCGATCATTTCTGATGATCAGGGAATCATCAATTTCCTGTTTTCTGTATGACTGTCCATCTTCGGTATCCGCCAGTACCCGATACAGGTTTTCTTTATATATGGTTCCCATTAAATCATTGCCCTTTACCACAGGCAGAGAAAAAATTCCGGTTTCTTCAAATCGCTTTAATACATCCTCTACTTTGTCCGTGTTCTTGACTAAAGTCAGCTCCTCCTTGGGGACATAAATGCTTTTAATTTTCATATTCCACTCTCCTTAATTGATATTTTTTCCTTAAAACTCCTATACCCCATCCCCGGCCGTTTACACAGCCTATTTGCTTTAAAATCCGATAAAAAAAGGGAACTACAAGGCGTACCCTGGGATCTAACTCCTGGGTACGCCTTAGCTGTTGCCTTTTTAATTTTTGTCTATTATCCCAGGAATTGCTCCATGTCTTCTTCCACAGTTTGAATTCCGTTAATCCCAAAGGTCTCTACCAGTACGTTGGCTACATTTGGAGATAAGAATGCAGGTAACGTCGGTCCGAGCTTAATGTTTTTCACCCCAAGGTGCAGTAATGCTAATAGAACAATTACCGCCTTTTGTTCATACCAGGCAATATTATAGGAAATCGGTAATTCATTGATATCGTTTAACTCGAATACCTCTTTTAACTTCATGGCAATCACCGCTAAAGAGTAAGAGTCGTTACACTGTCCCGCATCCAATACCCTTGGAATGCCACCGATATCTCCTAAATCCAACTTATTGTATCGGTATTTTGCACAACCGGCGGTTAGAATCACGGTATCCTTCGGCAATTCCTGAGCAAAATCCGTATAATAGTTTCGATCTTTCATTCTTCCGTCGCAACCGGCCATTACAAAGAACTGCTTAATGGCTCCGGATTTCACGGCATCCACCACTTTATCGGCCAACTCCATTACTTGGTTATGGGCAAATCCGCCGACGATTTTGCCTTCCTCAATGCCTGTAGGGGCTTGGGTGTTTTTCGCATGCTCAATTACTTTTGAGAAATCTTTTTTTCCGCCCTCGGCCCGATCAGGAATGTGCTTAAATCCGGGGTATCCGGAAGCTCCTGTGGTGTAAATCCGATCGCTGTAACTTGCTTTTGGAGGTACAATACAATTTGTGGTAAACAGTACGGGGCCGTTGAAGCTTTCAAACTCTTCTTTTTGCTTCCACCAGGCATTTCCGTAGTTTCCTACGAAGTGATCGTACTTTTTAAAGGCCGGGTAGTAGTTTGCGGGAAGCATTTCCGAGTGAGTATATACATCCACACCGGTGCCCTCGGTTTGTTCCAACAACTCTTCAAAATCCTTCAAGTCATGTCCGCTGACCAGAATTCCAGGATTGTTTCGAACACCGATTTCCACTTCCGTAATTTCGGGATTTCCGTAGGTGGAAGTATGGGCTTCATCGAGAAGGGCCATTACATCCACCCCGTACTTACCGGTTTCCAATACCAAGGCTACCAAATCGTCGGCGGTAAGTGTGTCGTCCTCCGTTGAAACCAAGGCTCTTTCCATGAACTGAGAAATCTCCGTTTTATGCATATTCAGGTTCAAGGCGTGCTCTCCGTAAGCGGCCATACCCTTTAACCCAAAAATCACTAGGGATCGCAGGCTTCTCACATCTTCGTTTTCCGTTGCTAGAATCCCCACTTCTTTTTCTTCGGATTTTGCCTCGAAGTCTTTTCTTTCCCCTGTCCAGGTGACAGAACCTTTGTAGCTTTTGTTTTCCAGCACACCTTCTTCCTTTAACCGGCTTTTTAGTTCCTCTCTTGCCTTCAATGCTTTTTCAATACGGTCCTTAATGGCTTCACCGTCAAAGTTCGCATTGGTAATGGTGGAAAAAAGACCGTCCATCATTAATCGGTCGGTTTTCGCTTGGTTCAGCCCTGCTTTTCTGGCTTGAAGGTTTAGCTCCGCTACCCCTTTTAACGTATAAACTAATAAATCCTGAAGGTTGGAAACGTCGCTGGGCTTTCCACAGGCTCCTGCTTTAGCACTGCATCCAACATTTCCTGCAGCTTCTTGACATTGATGACAAAACATTTCATTGCTCATGATTTGATCTCTCCTTTAAGGTAGTATTTCTTGCTTAAACCCATCATATAATATCTTTCCCTAGGCTTCCGTGATGAAACTCACACTTTTGAAATCTCTTGATGATTCAAAAATTCCATTATATAATATTAGTCTGAGGAAAAGCAGCGAAAAATGGAAAGAGGTGTCCTATGAAATTACTTGACCTTCAGCTTAAGGATCTGCTACTGATCGCCTTAACCGTGTCCGCAGTCTTTGTTTTGGGCTACATACTAATACCCGTCATGCAGTTTATGCCTCTTCCTGCCTACAAAGCCATTATCGTTTCTCCCATTTATGCAGGTGGGGTGACTTTTCTAACAAAAAAAATACCTAAAATCGGTATTCCTTCGCTGTTGGGATTATTGATCGGCGTTCTCCTAAGCGGCTTTTTTATCGGCATGTTTTTTATCGCTTTTTTCGGAGGGATTTTGACCGATCTTTTTTCTCTGATTTTTTTCAGAGGCTATGGTGACAAAAAGAGTGTTGTTTTTTCCTCTGCCTTTTTCCCCGCGGTGCAGCTTCCCCTGACCTTTTATATGGCGGCCTACACCATCGGCGGAGTTTCCGGGGAAGCCCTGAGGCATCCTGTGCTGGTAATTGTTCCTACCATCCTTACCTTTGTCCTCGGCTATCTCTCTTCCATCGGTACCTTTCGACTGTTGGAGAGAAGAAACCTTTAATTCCCTTTGTTCAATCCAATAGGAAATCCTAATTTAGTATGAACTCATGGAAATAAATCCCTTCCACAGGGATGCCGGTTTCCCCATAAATCAAGTTTTGTAACTTCTCTTTAAAGTTTTCCATCCCCTCCCGTGTAATTAAGGAGGCCTCCTCCCATGATAGGAGGGCTTCAATGGTTACGTCCCGAATCACATGCTCCTTAAGGCCCATGCTTTCTTCAAAGGCCTCGTCGATTCTTACATGGTAACTCATCTTTACCCGTCCTCGACCGGCGGGTCCGCTACTGTTGATTTCAATATTGTCACTGAAAACACTGCCAGAACCTTCCACCGCCAAAGGATTCCCTCCATCCTGATGGGCAAAAAACAAATAGACCACCATCATCACTCCAAGGATCGCGGCCCCGGCTAAAATCATGGGGGTATACTCATGTTTGAACCATTTTTTTTGTTTGAACCAATTTTTTAGGGTTTGCAAGTTCTCCTTTGTCCTCCTATGCATCTTTCAACCATGCCTTTCGAAGACTTTTGATCTCCCTTTCATACCCTGAGAGTTCGTTCGGGGTCTCTAGGTTAAAAGGAAGGTGGCGAAGTTTTGGATGGCGAATTATTTTTTCAATGGCTTCCTGGCCGATGGTTCCCTTGCCTAAGACCTCATGGCGGTCTTTCTTCGAGTGAAAAGGGGTTTTGCTGTCATTTAAGTGTACGGCTTTTAGCCGGTCAAGTCCCACGAACCGATGGATCTCATTCAAAACCTCTTCCAGGCGATTCACAATGTCATAGCCTGCAGAATATAAATGGCAGGTGTCTATACAGATTCCCAGCCTGCTGGAATCCTCCACCCCATCAATGATTTCTTTTAACTCTTTCAAATCTCCCCCGATTTCCGTTCCCTTTCCTGACATTCCTTCCAGTAAAATCGGCGTGGACCGGTCCCCATCAATGGCTTCATTGAGGGCTTCAATAATGTATTCGATACCGGCATCCACCCCTTGCTTTACATGGGATCCGGGATGGAATATATAATAGCAGTTGGAGATCTCTTCCACCCGTTCCAAATCCTCTTTTAACAACCCTTTCGCAAACTCCCGGGTCTCTTTTTTATCGGAGGCCAGGTTCATGGTATAGGATCCATGGGCAAAGATGGGAGCAAAATCCTGTTCCTTCATCAAGCCCTGAAGTTTTATGAGATCTGCGGAGTCTAAGGCCTTTGCTTTTCCTCCCCGGGGATTTCGGGTGAAAAACTGAAAAGTATTGGCTCCTAGGGACAGTGCTTCCTTCCCTGCATGATAAAACCCCTTTCCGATGGATATATGACAACCGATTTTTAACATTTGTAACACCTCTCTTAAACAATCATTTCTATTTTTTTATCTTTTGTAATGTCTAACTCCTGAACCAACCGCAATGTGCCATCCTCCTGAATCACGGTTTTCTCAGGAAACTGTACCCGGATTCGCTCTCCCTTGAGCAGTGCAATCCCTTCCACGGTTCCGTGGGTCCCTTTGAAGATCTTCGGAAAGTGACGCAGCAAGGTTTTCAAGGGCATTTTCTCCACCACGCAAATTTCAAAGGTTTTCTCCCTTGGATTTCCCCCGGGACAAACCTTCATACCGTTACCGATAAACCGACCATTGCCTACCGCCACAAGATACACTTCCTTTGTATACTTTTTATCATCTATGTAGAAAGTGACTTCCTTCGGCTGATAAACCCAAAGCATTTTTAACGTGCTTAGCAAATAATTCAGTTTTCCCTGACGTATGATGTTTTTTTCCTTTTCTTTAATGATTTCCGTATCCACACCCCAACCGAGGACATTGATGAAATAACGGTGGTTTACCGAGGGGGCATAGATCTTTTCGGTTTTTCCTTTTTCAATGGCTGTAAGCCGTGTTTCAAAATCCTCGGAAAGGCCTATGGCTTTGATAAAGTCATTCCCTGAACCTAGGGGAAGCACCCCTACCCTAATGTTTTTCCCCACCACTCCATTGATCACTTCCCCTAGGGTTCCGTCTCCGCCTACGGCGACAACATCGGTGTAATTTTTCTGAAGTTCTTCCCGAACAAGGTCGGTGATGCCGTTGGCTTCCTTGGAAATGATAATTTCATATTCCATTTTCTGAAATCGCTGCTGAATTCTGGGGATGGATGCAAAGCCCTTTCCCTTTCCCGCAGCGGGATTGATTACAAATAGGATTTTTCGCATGGCTATTCTCCGTTTCTGAATTTCTGTATTGAGGGACT
>CAZTIJ010000163.1:0-5486 GCA_964613365.1 uncultured Clostridiaceae bacterium
CGATACTTGGGGTAATATCCTGAATGGTTTTTATGCTTAAGCGAAATTCCTCGGATCCTTTTCCTAGGGCGATCATGGGAACTTTATTAACTGTGTGATAGGGGGTGGATAAGTCCTCAATATTACCGTGATCACTAATTAAGATAAATAACGTGTTTTCCAAAGGAAGAAAGTCCATAATACCACCTAGGAACTGATCCAGCTCTTCCAGTACACGATAGGCATTTTCAAAGTCCTTTCGGTGGCCCGCAAGGTCTGTTTGAAAATATTCGAAAAAAGTGAAATCATGATCTTTAACAATATTCCCCAAATTTGCTGCAGCTTCAACGGGGGTCCTTATGGGGACCTTTGCTTTCCATTTTTCCATCATAATACGATTCGTCAAGTCCTGATACACTGCATTGTGGTTTTTTAAGTCTTCTTCAGTACGAAGAGTGAGGCCGGCAGAAAGGGTTGCCACTGTGGATACGGACATTTCCTTCATTTCCTTAAGGTTCCTTTCTAGACTTGTGATAAACCTACTATTATAAGCATTGGCATTCGTAACTTTCAACCCCAATTTCTTAAGTCTTATAAAAATGTTATCCTTTCTTATAATTTCTCGTAGCTCCTCATTGGGAAATCCGTTTAAATGTTTCCCGATGGCCTTCGGTGCATTCACCCCGGTTAATATCGTAGTCTGTCCCGAAGCACTTTGGGGGATCCCCGGGATTCCTAGGGTAGTATCCGTAGGCACGGGAGAACCATTCTTTAAAAGAGATTGAATGTGGGGTAAATCTCCGGTTTCAATAGGATTATAAGCACTTTTTCCCTCTGTTCCTATTCCTAGACCGTCAACAAAGAATAGCAGGACATGTTTTTTCTTCATATTTTTACCTTCTTTACTATATATTCTTCCTTTCTTAGTCTATCATAATTATAACCCTGCTTTCAATTTCATATTATACCATCATCAAAGTCATCCTATGACAACCGAATTTTTTTTGCGGCTAACATCCATAGAAATTTCTGTTGAAATACAGGAAAGCTGCGATTGCAATCGCAGCTTTCCTTCTCTTGAGCCTTTCTCTAATTTGAAAAGGCCTATTCATTTTTCATAAAATCTACATTTTCGACTTCTTCCGTAACTTTTATTAGTAAGTGGGGATAAGTGATAGCTTGAGTCACGATATCATCAGGTCCGGGAGCAAGGATTTTGTAAACCAAGGTTAAATCCTCCCCATCCAGTTTTTCCTCAAGGACTTTGATAGAATAGCCTCCGGTATTTTTCTCTCCCGCAGCAATCAAGAATATCCTCTTGTTTTCCGAATACTGGTATTCACCGGCTTCATATTTCTTACTTTCAATCCAGTTACTCAACTCTTGGGACCGCTCAATCTCTGTAGTAAAATAGTTCCCGTCAGCCTCCTTTGATTCCATATGCTTTTCCCCCTCCTTTCCCTGGTTTTCCCATTCTTCCTTAGCATTATCATTTTCTTCTTCCGATGCAGAGTCCTCTTCTTCAAATCGCTCTTCCGGCTCATCGATTTCCTCTCCGCAGGCTGTGAGACTTAATATCAATCCCACAATCAATAACAACATTCCTAAGCTTTTGATAATTCCTTTCATTTGATACACCCCTTTATAATCTTATTCAATCTATACCCTTTAGACGAGTGTTTCATTCTAAATGTTTCACAAAAAATAAAAAAACCGTATCCCTTATGAGAGATACGATCCTGTTAGAAGCCTTAAGAATTTTAAAATGGTCGGAATGGGCGGACTTGAACCGCCGGCCTCACGCCCCCCAGACGTGCGTTCTACCAACTGAACTACATCCCGATTAAGCTACAAGAAATATTGTAATCTTTTTAGCTATAAAAGTCAAGGAATTTTTAAAAGAATCCTTTCGGAAATTTTATTTTCTCCATACTTTCTTACCAGTTAAGTTCTTGAGTCTCTACAATTTCTTCCATTTCATTTTTCATCCGTCGACTCATCAGCTGAACCACCGCTTCCTTTGGCGCGACACCTTTATAAATCACATTGTAAATCTGTTCTGTTATCGGCATTTCAATGTCGTAGAACTTAGATAACTCATAAGCGGATTCCGTGGTTTTAATTCCTTCCACCACCATACCCACTTCCTCTAGGGTTTTTTCAAAGGACTTTCCCTGTCCAATCAATATCCCGGCCCTTCTGTTTCTACTGTGCATGCTGGTACAGGTTACAATCAAGTCTCCAACTCCCGATAGGCCGGAGAATGTAGACATATTCGCTCCCATAGCCTCTCCAAGACGAGCAATTTCCCTTATCCCCCGGGTCATTAAGGCCGCTTTTGCATTGTCCCCATAACCAAGGCCATCAGATATCCCTGCTCCGAAGGCTATTACATTTTTCAGTGATCCTCCCAATTCAACACCTACAATATCAGGATTGGTATACACCCTGAAATAATCATTGGAAAATAGATCCTGGGCAAACTCTGCCCATTTTTTTTCTCTGGAAGTGGATACCACCGTGGTGGGCATCCTTCGTGAAGCCTCCTCTGCATGGGACGGACCAGAAAGCACTACACAGGGCTGTTCCCCCAGTTCTTGTTTAATAATCTCAGAAATCCTGAGTTTAGTACCCGTCTCCAGACCTTTGGCTACATTGATTAGTATTTGGTTCTTTGTAAGAAAAGGTTTGATGTTCTTTAACACTTGCCGTACCGATTGAGTGGGGACGGAAAGCAACACCACTTTCTTTCCTCTAATCGCGGTTTCCAATTCATTTGACAGCTGAATACTAGGGGGAATTTCTACATTTTTTAAGTATTTCTGATTTTTCCCTGTAGACTTGATTTCTTCCACTTGTTTTAAGTTTCTCATCCACAAATGGACCCTGTGTCCGTTATCATCAAGAACAATGCTTAATGCGGTTCCCCAACTACCGGCTCCTATTACGGCGACTGACGTTGGTTTCATGGTATAACCTCCTTTACGACTCCTTTTTCTTGGAAATGGTTTTTTCTTCTCCACGGATCAAACGACGTATGTTTTCCTTATGTCTATAAACCGACATGGCGGCTAATACTAAAGCAAAGATCGCATAATCTCTGCTGAAAATCAACACTAGAACTGCAAAGGAAGTCATCCCTACCATAGAACCTAAAGATACAATCTTGGTTTTCATTAATGCGGCAATCCCGATCACAATGCCTAAAAGCCCGTAAATAGGATGAATTACCAGGATTAACCCTATGGAGGTAGCCACCCCCTTGCCTCCCTTAAACTTCAAAATAATCGGCCAATTATGCCCTACTACAACAAAAATACCAGCAACCATTGCATAGTCTTCTCCAAAAAAGTAGCGAACAACGAGTACCGCCAGCACCCCTTTCAATGCATCCACCACAAATGTCAGTGCGGCAAACTTTTTTCCCATTACTCTTAATACATTGGTCGCCCCTGCATTTCCACTGCCGTGATCACGTATATCGATGTTTTTTGCGAGCTTTCCTATGACATAAGACGGCGATAGATTCCCAATTAAATAAGCTACAAAGATGGTAACGAATAATTCCACAGTTAGTCCCCTTTCGCTTTTTCTTTTAAAATAAATCGAATCGGACTGCCTTCGAAACCGAAGTTTTCACGAATTTTATTCGTTAGGTATCGAATGTAGGAAAAGTGTGCCAGTTTCTTGTCATTAACAAACAGGATAAACGTCGGCGGTTTTACCCCTCCCTGGGTGCCGTAATAAATTTTCAGTTTTTTGCCTTTGTCCGATGGAGGCTGATTCAACAATACCGCCTCTCCAATAATTTCATTCAATACTCCGGTTTTTAAACGTAGGGCATTTTGATTCGCCACCGCCTTTACGGTTTCAAGAATTTTATTGGTTCGCTGCCCCGTAAGGGCGGAGATAAATAAGATCGGTGCATAATAACAATATGAAAGTTCATTTCGTATATCTTTTATAAAGCTATTCATGGTTTTCGTATCCTTTTCCACTAGATCCCATTTGTTGATTACAATAATGAGTGCTTTTCCAGCTTCATGGCTATAACCGGCTATCTTTTTATCCTGCTCCGTTACGCCTTCCGTTGCATCGATAACTAACAGACAAACATCTGCCCGTTCCACGGCGGTAACAGAACGAATGACGCTGTAACGTTCGATATTATCATAAACTTTGCTCTTCCTCCGAATTCCTGCAGTATCAATGAGTACATACCTGTCATCACCATGGGTAAAAGGGGTATCGATAGCGTCCCGTGTGGTTCCTGCAATTTCACTGACAATTACCCTTTCTTCTCCCAGTATTTTATTGATCAGTGAGGACTTCCCAACATTGGGTTTTCCTATCACTGCAACTTTCACTACGTCTTCATCATAATCCTCTTCCTCTACCTTCGGAAACAAGGCTACCATTTCATCAAGCAGGTTTCCTATGTTTAACCCCATGGCCGAGGAGATTTCCACCGGGTCTCCTAAACCTAATTCAAAGAAATCGTAGTAATAGGGAGAAGAATCCCGATTATCCACTTTGTTCAGGACCAAAAGTATCGGTTTCCCGGATTTCCTTAACATATTGGCGATTTCCCGGTCGTTTGCCGTTAGTCCCTCCCTTCCATCGAGTAAAAAGATTATCACATCGGCAGTATCGATGGCCAGTTCCGCCTGGCGTTTCATTTGTGCGGGAATTATTTCTTTCGACTTCGGCTCTATACCCCCGGTATCGATTAAATGGAACTGATGATTCAGCCATTCAGTCTCAATATAGATTCGGTCTCTGGTAACCCCCGGTCGATCTTCCACAATGGCAATCCTTTTACCTGATATTTTATTAAATAAAGTGGACTTCCCCACATTGGGCCGTCCCACAATTGCTACGATTGGTTTTCCCATTTTATCACCCCTTAAGTTAATTTTGAAATTTCCAATAAATTTTGTATAAACTCTTTACCATCCACCGGAGAGACCACAACGTCTCTACTAAGCTCATTTTCCAGGTCTTGTATGGTAAGATCATCGAGGAATACCTTCTCCTCCGCTTTTAACATAGATTTCGGAAGCATCGTCACTGTTTTTTGATGGTTGTTCTTTTCTTTTGAGACTTCCAAAACTTTTAACGTTTCTAAAATATCACTTCCGGTAACCAGACCACTTACGGTTATGGTTTCTCCAAAGAAGCGGTTTGCAACAGGGATAACATCGACTTCAATAAAAGGTATTACCCGTTGAATATTTTTTGCGATTTCACCCATGAAGTTCTTTGCCAAGGTACCTGTAACAAGCTGTACCTGAATTAACCGGTTGTCCTTATTAACGGAAAAGCCTTTCCTTGAAATCTTTTCTTCTGCTATGGCTAATGCTTCTTCTACTTCCCTGCAAAACTTTGTCACCAACCCCACTCCATTTTCTATTTGAGGAAAACCCTCATAGTCTTCTGCTTCAGGAAAGGGTCTATCTGCTAAAATATAAAATTCGTCGGATAAATGGACAAATCTTCTTCCTGTT
>CAZTIJ010000164.1:0-5484 GCA_964613365.1 uncultured Clostridiaceae bacterium
TTTTCGGTTTCCCCAATCATCTACGTTTTCAATCTCACCATCGGCTTCGATGATTCCCCGCAGTCTTTCAAGGATCGTTTCCTGTTTTTCTTCTTCAAGGTCTGCTCGAAGAATGTACATTAACTCATAGTTTTTCATTGTTTACACCTCCCTTTGGACATTTAGGCTCTTCTTAAGTAAAGAGCAGAGAAATGATTTCTCATTATCGAAAATTCATTATATCATGCTCTGTTTTCCTTTGCAATTTATTTTACCAATTTATCGGAGGGATTTTCTTCTTATTTCCCCAGGATCTTTTAGGATTTTTCGTTTGTCCTTTGGAAATAGGGTATATACATCAATAGCATCACCGAACAAAGAAGGAGGGTTTGTTATGGATAAAAAGGTTGCGATTATTGATTTGGGCTCGAACTCCGTAAGAATGATTATTGTGGCGGTGAATGATCGGGGGGCCTATCGCCTGATCGACCAGGTGACCAGTATCGTACGCTTGGGCCGGGGGATGGGCCTTGAGGAAGTGATTCAAGAGGAAAGTTTGGCTCGAAGTATTTCCACCTTGAAAATTTTCAAGAAGTTTGTGGATTCCTATGATGTGGATATGACCATCTCCGTAGCCACAGCAGCTCTTCGGCGGGCTTCCAATCAAAAAGAGGTGCTAAAACGGATCAAAAAAGAGACGGGCCTGCGTTTTCAAGTCCTCTCCACCGACCGGGAAGCCTATTACAGCTACCTTGGGGTGATCAACACCCTGCCTTTGGAGGATTTTATCATGGTGGACATCGGCGGCGGAAGCATTCAAATTGCCAAGGTGGTCCATCGAAAAATTGAACATGCCCTAAACCTTCCCTTTGGTTCCGTCACCCTTATGGAAAAGTTTCACCTTGCCGATGAAATCACTCCCAACTCCCGGGAAAAAGCCCTATCTTTTCTACAGGAGAGCCTAGCTGCCATCCCCTGGTTACACAGAGAAGAGCAACTGCCTGTTGTGGGCTTGGGGGGAACCCTTCGTAGCTTGGGTCGATTGGCGCAACATCACTTTGATTTGGAATTTGAAAGCATTCACAGTCTCCACCTTTCCCCGGAAAAAGCCCTAAAGGTCATAGACAGCCTTTCAAGGAAGAACTATGAACAACGGGTGGATACCCCCGGTATGGAAAAGGAGCGGGGGGATATTATTGTCAGCGGCCTGCTTCCCTTTCAAAGCCTCTTGGAAGTCCTGGACCCTCCGGAACTGATATTCAGCGGCAGCGGTTTGCGGGAAGGGTTGTTTTTCGAAAAGTTTTTACGGGAGATCAGTCCTCAGCCCATGCCCATAGGAAACATTTTAGATCACAGTTTGTACAATACCCTGGGACGATACCACATGAATGTCACCCATGCAGAAAAAATTCATTATATTTCCCTGAAACTTTTTCGAGCGCTGCAGCGGGTCCACAACCTTCCCTCGGATTATGAAAGGATCTTACGTGCCGCTTCCATGCTCCATGATCTGGGCATGAATGTGGATTATTATAACCATCATAACCATAGTTTTTATCTTATTCTTCATTCCAGGATCTATGGCTTAACCCAGCGGGAAATTATTTTAGCCGCCTTCATCGCCGGAGGCCACCGGGGAGAAGCGTTGAGTCAGGTCCAAGAACCCTATTATCGAATCCTCACTTCCAGAGAGAAAGAGATCATTGAAATTATGTCCATGTTTTTAAAGATTGCGGAAATGCTGGATCGTAATCAATACGGACATCTTACGAAAATATCCACCTTCTTGGAGGAAGAGGACTTTACCGTCACCCTTCTTTCTTCCGAGGCCATCGGAATAGAGGCCTTCAGTATTGAACCCTTTAAAGAGGAATTTTATACGCTTTTCAAGAAGCGATTGCATATCAACACCGACCATTACTGATTGTATAATGGGAAAAAGCCCCGGGGATCCTATAAGATCCCCGGAGCTTTTTTTTTACTATTTTGGGCTATTGGTTGGCTTTTTCTCACCGTTGATTTTTATGATCCTTCGTTCCAATTCTTTACGGGGCAGCCAAATCTGATGGTCGCAGCCCAGGCATTGAATTCGAAAATCCGCTCCCGTACGAAGAACTTTAAAGGTTTTCCCACCACAGGGATGGGCTTTTTTTAACGTAAGTTCGTCTCCTACTTCCAATTTTAAGGGCATCCTCCCACCTCCAATTTACAGCGTAATGGTTTTCGTCGCAGCATTGGATTTCTCCACTATATCATACATGTTTCCAATGCCTCCCACCAATAGCTGATTTTTCACTTTATAATAGTCGAGACACGCGCCGCAGGATGTGATTTCCACACCCTTTTCCTCCAGTTTTCTCAGATGATCGATGACCAGAGATCCCTGGACGGTAAGCTTAACCCCGGAGTTTAAAAACAGCAGCCTTTTCGGGGTTTTTGTGGCCTCGGTCAGGGTGTAAATATATCCCTTCATCAAAACTTCCCCCAACTCCCGGTTTCCCTCTCCCAGGGTGTCCTTGGTGATTAAAATCGTTAAATCCTCCCGCTTCACACCCTTCGAGGGAAACTCCAAACCCTCGGAAATTTCCATATCCCCTTCTTTATAGATTTCAATATAAAAATCCCCTTTGGATTCTTTGATTTCCGCTCGTAAGTTCATGCTTTTTGCCAGTTTTGCTATGTTTTCCTTTGCCACATCATTATCTACAATGGTCACAAGGGAACCACCCTTTGCGCTTTCCAAGGCTTTTTTCGTCTGTATCACCGGTACGGGACATTGTTTTCCCCTCAAATCAATTTCTTTATCCATTTTATCTTCCCTCCTAAATTTCAGCGGTCTGCTCTCTTCTAAGTATACCAATTCTTTTCCTTTTCAACAACATACCGGGAATAAAACTTTTGAATGGGCTTTCGGTTTGATATTGGTTTTTTACGGGTATATAATCAGCAAATACAGGTCCTAGAATAAAAGGAGGAAGGATTATGAAAGAAGAACGACTGCTTATCTTAAAACTGTTAAAGGAGGGAAACATTACGGAAGAGGAGGCGGAAAAGCTTTTAGCCGCTCTGGAGGACAAATCCCGGGAGACCACTTTTCAAACGGCGAAGAGCAAAGTGGACCGGTCCTTGGATTCCGCCGAAGAAACCTTCCATGAAAAGCGAAAGGCTTTTAAGGAGGATTTTGAAGAAAACTTTGAAGAACTGGAGGATAAATTCGAAGATTTCGGAGAGGATTTTAGCAAAAGAATGAATCGACTGGGCAGCGTGATTGCCCATACTTCCACCTCCGTTGCGGACAAAATTCTTCATTCCGTGGAAGAGGCCTTGGCCTCGGAAGAGCTGCAACCCTACGATGTTTTTACGAAAAAAGAAACCTTTCAGGAAAACCTGGAAATACCCATCGAGGATTTAACCAACTACCGGGTGGAGGTTGCTTCCGCCAACGGTAAAGTAAAGGTGGAGTCCTGGGAAAAGGACTGTATTAAACTCAAAGCAAAAATCCAAATGAAGGCCGAGGATTATCAAGAGCAACGACTGATCTTCGAAGCCCATTTAGATGAGGAAGGCCTTGTCTTTACGCCGAAAACAGAAAAAGGATTCTACAGTTTCCTTACCCTATACCTTCCCAAGGTTCTTTACAATTCCCTGAAGGTGGATAACCGGAAAGGCTCTGTGTTTGTGGAGGATTTCCAAGGCAAGCATTTGGACATCCAAACCCAAAACGGTTCCATTCAACTCCACCGCTGCACAATTAAGGACCTGGGAAAATTGAAAACCAGAAACAGCAAAATTCTTCTCCACCGGGTGGAGGGAGAAGAGATGATTGTCCAAACCAAAAACGGGAAAATTTTAGGCGAGGTATTGGAGGGAAGGATACTGGATTTCAAGACCTCCATGGGAAGCATCCTCTTGGACGAGCTGAATTATCAACGATTGGAACAGCTGCATCTTCAAACCAGCAACGGAAATATCAAAGTACTGGACCCTTTACCTCAACACTGCGGCCTCCGGGTCCTTGCCCAAACGAAAAACGGAACCATCGAAACGGGTCCGGATCTGGAGCTTATTGAAAACCAGCAGGAACGAAACAACCTTCGGATTAACGGACGCACCAAGAATTTAGAAGAAATGGAGCATTCCATTGATGTTCAAGCCTATACCACCAACGGAGACATTTTCCTTTTTTAATACTGAAATAGAGCATGGTTTTTTTCCAAGAACAAACCCCCTGGAATTTTGGATTCCAGGGGGTTTTATATCGTATATTTCCAACGGGATGTTGGGTTTCGGATTCATGATCCTATTGATATTATATTAAATACTGTGCACCTCACTTCGAACTGTCACCATAGACGTTACCTTAGCAGTTAGCTCGAATTAGGCACCCTTACGGCACACGAAAGGGATCACTTACCGCTGCTTCCTTCCGGACCTGACGGGGTTCATGAGCTTTCGTTGCGTAAGACCCAACGGTCAACACCACTTACTAAGGGCTGCTCTACAGTGAGCAATCCTCGGTGAGGCTTCGATCCTGCTATAGCGGATTGCAGGTTACAAGGCACCGCTACCTCCCCATCTAGCACAGTAAACTTGAGAACTATTAATGGCGGAGAGAGCGGGACTCGAACCCGCGGGGCCTTTCGGCCTTACACGCTTTCCAGGCGTGCCCCTTAGCCAACTCGGACATCTCTCCATATTTTTTTACTGCTCTTTTTCTGTCTTTTGCTTCTCGGCCTTTGCCTGTTTTTTTGTTTTTCGAAGTTCTTGAAAAAAACCGGTTAACATTTTACTGCAATCCTCTTCCAGTACGCCTCCGGTCACCGATACCCGGTGGTTGAAGCCTTTTTCCTCAAATAAATTGATTACGGAACCACAGGCGCCACCCTTGGGATCATAAGCACCAAAGACCAAACGGTGGATACGGCTTTGGATCATGGCTCCTCCACACATTACACAGGGCTCCATTGTAACATAAAGCACCGTCCCTGTCAATCGCCAACTGTCCAGGGCTTGGTTTCCCTGTTGAATGGCCAGGATTTCCGCATGGGCCGTGGCCTGTTTATGGATTTCCCGGAGGTTATGGGCCCTGGCAAGAATTTCTCCGTTCTTTACCAGCAGGGCACCGATGGGAACTTCCCCCAGAGCTTTTGCTTTTTCAGCCTCTTCTAAGGCCAAAGCCATATAATACTGGTCATTATATTCCTTCACAAAGATCGGGCTCCTTTGGGTAAGTGCTTTTTCATCCTCCCCTATAGTAAAACCTTTTTCCCTAATTGTCAAGTTTTTCTTCAATTATTTTTCGGTCCCGGGGATTTCCCGGGCCTCGGGATAAGGATAGAAAGGTTTTTTATAAAATTTTTTTTATCTAGTTTTATCTATTGCAACCCTTTTAAAACTGCTATAAAATAAGGTTTACAAAGACTTTATAAGATTATAAATTTACTAAAAATTTTATTACAAAGGAGAGATTTTATGAAAAACATCGGTTTATTACCTCGACTGATT
>CAZTIJ010000165.1:0-5479 GCA_964613365.1 uncultured Clostridiaceae bacterium
GTAGGATAGTCTGGAGTCTACGTATATTCGATGTTCCAGTAATTCTTTGAAGAAATCCTCTCTAAAGTGGACCCAATTGCTCGGATCTTTTATAAGTGCTTTTATTTCCGTCCTTTGATTCTCCTGTATTTTCTCAGGGAGTTCTTCCTCTTCTCCTCTTCTGCAGCCGGTGATAAGCCCTGTTATGAGAATTATTATGAGGAGTATCCATTTATATTTATTAACCATCTTCTTCTCCTCCCCCGGCCAAATAATCATCTATCCTTACTGTTTTATGTATTTATACCAATTTTCCACACCTTCCAATCTATTATTATTGAAATTCCAGGATCTTAAAAGAAAATAAGTCTGTGTACCCAAGCTATAAGATCCCCGTAAAAAAGCCTGTTTATTTATCCTTATTTAGAATAAATAAACAGGCATACTACTATTGCTTATTTAGTATAGTTTGATGCATCAGATAAACCAAACAGAGCATCAGGTATAGAATACCAACCACTACATCGTAACACAGAACTTATATTCCAATGTTTTCTGAGATTTTTCCCATAAAAAAGGTGACTCAACACTTTGAGATATCTTCTGAATTACCGGAAGGCGGATCAATAGAAATATTATTTATAAACCCAGTTCCAAAATTCCTCGAGCATCCAGGATAAAAATGAAGGTGCCCCGGTTCAGCAAGGCACCTCCACTTTCCATAAGTACAATGCGATGAAAAGTATAACCAAGCAAGGGTATAAACAGAAAACTGCTTAAAAAGAGATAAAAACTTCGAAGGTTAAAATTCTCTCCAACTTTTATCATAGTCCCTAATGCTCCGCAAGATAACTTCTTTCACGTAGTGAATCCCTTTCCTTACTGTTTACTACTACGGGACGATGTTTGACCTCCAATCGTCCCACCACGTAAGTGCCCCAGGTAAATCGACTGATGAAATTCGTAGCAAGAACCGATAGAACCCCGCTTCCCAGAGATAAAAGAAACAAAGTGATTACCGGATGAAGTTGAAGTTTTAGAGCTATTAGGTACTCCGTTATTATAAATAAAAAGAGCATATGAAGCAGATAAATTCCAAAGGAGTATCGACTGATAAATCCGGTTATCTTTTTGGAATAGGTGTTTTTTCTGGCATATCGGTATAAAAGCAAAAACATAGCGGAGGTAAAAAAGATCATATCAAAACGCTTAGAGCTGTTGATTGTAAGAAGTCCACTGAAATTCATCGTTACTAACACCCCACCGGTTAATATTACCAATGGAAATATTTTTTGATCTATCCCAATAAGGTATCGGTGAAAGGCTTCTTTGTTTTTGCCCAGTACATAACCGGCGGCAAAATAAAAAATCCAGGCCGGGGCGGCTCCCCAGGTAAAGGCGATAACCAATTCCTCCCCGAAGGGGATTCCTATATGATCAATCCCATGAAAAAACAGTAAATAAGCTACATTAATACCTAAGCTTCCTAATAGTAACGGTTTTATCTTCATGTTTTTTAATTTATTATGGAAGAAATAATGGAGCAGGTAGAACTGAAAAATCAAAACGATGAAGTATCCGTGGCGATAAAAACCGAATAGCAGGTTTCGAAGGAGATTTGTAATGAATACTGTAGATCCTCCTCCCGCTATAACCCCTCCGCCCTCATAAGTCATCACAAAGGCGTATAAAATCCCCATGGAAAGATAGGGCATGAAAATATATCGGATCCGTTTTTTAAAAAAATCCTTCGGCAGTTCATCGTAGGAATAGGAAAGTAAAAACTCGGATAAAAAAACAAATATGGGGGTTCCGAAGGTTGCGATTAAACGGAGGATAAGGAATGCGGATTCCAGCCCCTGGCTAATCCCTCCATTTGTATGATGTACTTCCATAACCCTTGTGATTGCATGGACCAAAACCACCATGATGATTGCTACGGTACGCAGTAAATCCAGTTCCTGTAACCGTTTCCGTCTCATAAAAAACGCTCCTTTTGTCTGTTTTAAATCACAGGATGGATAATAACAGATAAATGTATCATTGATATTGCATTCACAAAAACCGCCTTTTGCTTTCCCTAAGGATCCAAAAAGGCGGTTTCGCTTATTTTAATTGTTTTTTATCAAGATAACTATTGATACAGCCTGTCAATATCTGCCTTAGCCATCATCTCTTCTACATAGGCCATTTGCTTTTCTTGCATCTGTTGCTGTTGAAGCTGTTCGACAATCTGATCTTCCACCTCTTCGAAGGGAACTTCTTCTTGTCCCTGTTCTTCCCAGCTTTCCTGAAGTTGAGCATAATACGCTTCCTTGTCTTCTTCTGTAACTTCTATGTTATCTAAGTCTAGGTTTTGGCTCATTAAATTTTCAATCATCAAGTTTTCGTAAAGAACATCCCGTAAGGAATCATCATTAAGGCCTTCTGCTTCCATCGCCTGTTCTAGACCTTCTTCTCCGTCGAACTGATCTTTCAGCTCTTCCACGTTTTCCTCTATTTCTTCATCGGTAACTTCAATGCTTTGATTTTCGGCTTCCTGTAACATCACGTATTGGGTAATTATGGACTCCACGGCCTGTTGCTGGAGCTGAGGAATCATTACCGCCGCATCTTCATCGTCAAAATCCATACCGTACTGGTTTTCGGCCATTTGTTTGCTTCGCTGAAACTCTTCTTCAAACTTGGCAAAGGTGACTTCTTCATTGTTAACGCGAAGGAACACATCGTTTTCTTCAAAAGCATCCAGATCGATTTCGTCCTGTTCCATTTCTCCAAGGGCATTTTCGCTTTGAGTCGCTCCTTCGTCATTTTCTCCATTGTCTTCGTTTTCCGCACCGTCGTCATTGCAAGCAGTCAGTAAAAAGAATCCCACCAAGGCCAACGCTAACATTGCAAAAACTCTTTTCTTCAACATAAAACCTCCTATAGATTGTACTTCTAATTTCTGTAAATTAAACATCTTGTTGCACAGTTTAGTATCTATGAAGGTCTTTGTCAAGGATGGATTATGTTTAATACTCCTCTCTTATTTTATAACTTTTTTGGGGCTACATGACTCCCACAAAGTCCATCCAAGCCAGTACGGATTTTGTTACAAGGCTTAGAATAATGTATCCCCGTTCCCCATATAAGTAGTTCTTCCACTTCCCCATTTTTATATACTTCAAAATCGTAATAACGGGGAATAGATTGAAAAATACGAAATAACTTCCCACCAAGACATGAACAAACCAGGGAAACCATAATTCCGAAGGGCAGTTCCCCTATGGATGATTTCTTAGGACGTACAATCACCTTCTTCCTTTAATACATTTACCTTATAAATCGACTTTCACGGTTTATCAAAAGAAGGCCCGAAACCTTTTTCGCAAATAAGGTTTCGGGCAGGATGAACTTAGTTTCCGAAATCCACGATCTCATAATCATCAGGAATTTCAAAATCCTCTTCCGTCACTTCCCCCACTTGAAGGTTACTTACCTCCATTACATAGTTATCCTCAGGATCCGGGCCGGTACTTTCAATTCGCATGGGGATCCCGTATTCTTGATGAATCCACATTCTTAATTCCACTTCATCGTAACTGTCACTGACCACGCAAGTGGCCACCCCATTGATTTCCTCTTCTTCATGGTAGATCAGTCGATCCCAGTCCTCTTCGACCATGAATTCATCTGCCCGGGGCTCATCCCCCGCATCTTCTTCCATCGGAGACTCCTGTTCTCCGGGAAAACGCATGGCTGTCATGGTATCGGGATCCAGCATATAGTAATGTTCGCCGTCCTGGATACTAATAAAGGTTTGTCCCTCCCATTCTCCTTCACTTCGAAACATATCCTCCATTATCCAAAGACGTGTGGTAAAAATATCCATAGCTTCCGATTCCATGGTCATTTCATAGGAAAAGTTCACGGGATAGTCCATGGATCCAAAAATACTTTCGAGATCCCGGTCTTCTCCAGATTCCTGCTCTTCATCCCCAGGATCATCTTCCCCATTTTCACCCTCGTCACCGGGCTCTTCTTCACGGGGCTCCTCCCCTTGATCAAACTCTTCTTCCTCCCCGGGAGTTTCCTCGGTCATTTCCTCATCGTTCTCCTCTCCGCCGCATCCATAGAAGGCCAACAGGGGAATCATAATAATCAGGATCAGCAGCATTTTTCTTTTCATTCGTTTCATGATATTCCTCCTTCGCTTATACTTCCTCTTAGTAAGTCTACTCGAACATACTCTGGGATGTATTGAATATTCAGTCATATTCAGTTTAAACTTCCACCTACTATTCTCCAGACATCAACCCTAAGAAAAAAATCTAGTTAGATACATTATTATTTATACCCCGATTTTCTTATCTTCAATCCAACCGCATGCTGATTTTCATTGTAAACACTTTGCTTTCCTCCTTGTAATTTAGCCAAAATAAAAGACCCCTAGGGGGCCTTTTAGAATTGGTAATCGGACTATTACATTCTACTCTAATACTTTATCCAAAATTTCCTCCGTCTCATCGGCTGCCTGTTGCATAACCTCGTTGATGATACCTCCGAAAGGTCGTGCCATTAGTTTAGAGTTCATTCTTGAGATATAGGTATTGCCGTCGGATTTTTCATAGATGGAAATTCTGCAGGGCATTAAGGGTGATACGATCCGTTCATCGTCTTCTTCCAAAATCATTGCGGAATACTGGGATGAGCATAGTTCGTAAATTTCTATTCTATCCACTTCAAATCCATGACCATCCAATATTTCCTGCATATCATGCATCCCCGCAACGGACCAACCGGCGGCTTCCACTTCATCTTTAAACCGTTGCACGGTTTCTTCAAAACCGTAAGGACTTTCATCTTCCATCATCATGGCATTCGGTGCACTTTGGTATAGGGTAAACCCCGTCAATAGGGCTCCGGCCACTAAAGCGATCACTACAAATAGAATGGTTTGATTTCGTTGTTTTTTACTCATTGATTATTCCTCCTCTAAGATGTTGATTTGTAATTCTGAATACATCTTATCAGAGAAACTTATACTTTACCGTGACTAAATCACATAGGAAGTTTCTTTTTAAGTTTTTCTTGAGAAAGGAGGGTGATTTTCCCCCGGGAAAGCTTGATGACCCCCTCCTCCTGGAAAGCTTTCAGCATCCGGCTGACCACTTCCCTGGCGCTGCCGATTTCTGCGGCGATTTTTTCATGGGTGGTGAACAGGATAGCGGAGGCATGATTTGAAAAACGGTCCCAGAGATATTTTGCCAGTCGCTGCTCAATGGAAAAAAAAGTTACCGCTTCCGTCCGACTCATCAAACTTGAAATTTTACGCAACAGTCTTCGGAGAAAATAACGTTGAAACTCTAGGTTCTCTGACATCAGCTCCTCAAAATAGACCACGGGAATTCCAACTAATTTAGCCTTTTTCTCCACTACGGTGATGGTATTCAATGCCTCTTCTTTCATGATACAGGTTAAAGAAAAAAGAAAGGCTTCTCCTTCTTTCGCTCGATAC
>CAZTIJ010000166.1:0-5447 GCA_964613365.1 uncultured Clostridiaceae bacterium
TCTGTGGTGGCATAAATAATTGGGCGACCTATGGTGTTTAGACGATCCTTTTCATAGATCAGATTTTCTTGAATTAAGTTTGCAAGGGGCTTATCACATTTAACACCCCGAATTTTTTCTATCTGACTTTTGGTAATAGGTTGTTGGTAGACAATAATCGCCAATGTCTCGATGGTGGCTCTGGATAAAGAGCGTCTCTGATCCCCGGGAAGCAGTTTTTTTATAGCGGGAAATGCAATCTCCTTAGTCGTTAATTGTAGTTTGCTTCCTATCTTTATAAGTTCAATTCCCCGTTTTTCCGTGTTATACTCATTTTGCAAACGTTCAATAATCTCTGTTGTATCTTTTTCACTTAATGCTAAAATTTTTCCGATTTCTTTTATTTCTAACGGGTCTCCCCAGGCGAATAGCAGTGCTTCGATGATGGCCCCATAATTTTGATTTTCCATTCTCTCCCCCCTTATGCCGTAATCCCTTTCTCTCTGAGGTGTATAACGATGCTGCAGGTCTTCTGGTTTTGATTGATGAAAATGACTCGGTTCTTTGCCAACTCTAATACCGCTAAAAAGGTAGTGATTAAGTGGATTTTATTCACTGAGTATTCAAATACTTTCTCAAATAGTATTTGAGAGTCTTTTTCTAAACGGTTTTTTAGTTCCTGAACCTTTTCCTCCACGGTTATTGGGTCTTTTTGAAGGGAATTAAACAGGTTGGGTTCATTGATGTCTGTACTCTTTCTTTTCATTAGCTTATCCCAAGCATTCATTAAATCCCTTAGGGATATATTGCCTAAATTATCATCCCCTTCAACAGACTCTTCAAGAAAACTTAAATCTTCCCGAGTTTTAAAAAAGCGGGTCTCCAACGTATTTTCTCTGTCCTTCAACGTCTTGGCAGCTTCTTTGAATTTTTTGTATTCAATTAATCGTTCCACTAAGTCGGTTCTGGGATCTTCCTGTTCTTCTTCCGACACAAGGTTTGTCGGAAGAAGCATTTTTGATTTAATATCAATCAATGTCGCCGCCATTACTAAAAAATCTCCGGTGACTTCCAGATCACACTCTTTCATTTGCGACAGGTACTGTAGATACTGATCTGTGATTTTTAAAATAGGAATATCATATATTTCTACCTTCTGGTTCTCAATTAGATGCATTAGAACGTCCATAGGGCCTTGAAATGTATCTAAGCGGACTTGGTAGGAGGTTGTTGCTTTATTCCTTTCCACGTGGCTCAACTCATTTCTAAATAGTTTTTATAGAGTTTCTTTGCATAAGATATTTCATCTTCTTTTGTATAGATATAGCCTTGCACTTTGGCTTTCAACACTTCTTTTAAAATTCTTTTAAACAAGGGACCGGGTTTGATCCCTAGGCTCAAGAGATCCTGTCCGGTTATTATTGTACTGATAGATTGTAGTTTCAGTTTATAGTACAATAAATAGTGCTTTATTTCATTGCTTTCACAATCATTGTAGTAAAAAATCAACATTTCATCTGTAGCAAATTCCAAAAGTGAGTAAATTTCGTAAAGGTCAGCATTCCGTGATCTTAGCGCAGCATAGACTCGGTTTTTCCTACGCAAACCTTCAATAATTCCATGATAAGACTGACGGTAACTGACATAGTTGTTTATAATACGGGGTATTAACTCTAAGGAAAGACTGCTTAAGAGTTGTTGTACAATAATATCGGAGTACCGAATATCTTCACGATTGATCGTGTGAAAAACCTCTAAGGTTTTGGAAATATTTCCAACCTTATGAATTTCTTTTAAAGAAATGTCTTGCCCCTCATTCAAACTTTTGAAAATATTTAGCTCTTTCATTAACTGTAAACTATTGATTAGATTTTCATCCTTAAAAATCCCATGAATTTCCTCGCGGATTCGGTCCTGGCTAAGTTTGTTAATCATATGATCCTTTACAGCTTGTAAAATGAACTTTTTCGTCTCCTCTTCAATAGAAAAACCAAGTCGGGAAGCAAATCGAATCGCCCTAAAAATTCTAGTAGGATCTTCAATGAAACTAAGATTATAAAGAGCTCGAATAAGTCCATTGGACAGGTCGTCTAAACCACTGAAATAATCAATTAACTGATAGTCCTTTTCGCCGTTTAATTCAATAGCCATGCAGTTAATGGTAAAATCCCTTCGGAATAAATCGTTCCAAATAGTGGATTTTTCCACTTTGGGCAGGGCTGCAGGATACTCATAATATTCTCGTCTTGCAGAAACAAAATCAATATGGGGTTGATTTGGCAATTTTACCACAGCGGTTTGGAATTTCTTATGACTGATTAACCGACCCTTTAAATATGCATTGACTTTCTCAGCAATTCTAATGGCATCCCCTTCTACAACAAAATCCAAATCGAAATTGTTACGCTTTAACAATAGATCCCGAACGAATCCACCGACGATAAATACTTTTAAATCTTCTTTCTGTGCGACTTTCTTTACCACAGTTATGAGGGAGACCATTTCTTCAGGCAACTGTTGAATTTTGTCTTGAACATCTAAAAATTCATGGGACTGATCATAGTTGGATTTATACCATTGGGGGATCGAATCTCCATGTATTTGTTGTAAAAGATTGGTCCGAGTAACAATGCCCACAATTTGCTCCCCCTCCATAACCGGTAGCCGACCGATATTATGTTTCGATAACAGCTCATTGATCTCATTAATGCTAGTATCAGGACTGATGGTGATCACCTTTTGTTTCATAAACCCTTTAATCGGAGCATGGGAGAGGTTATGGATCATGGCTTTATCCAAGTCTGTTCTAGATATGATACCGATCAGTTGATCATTTTTCACCACGGGCATACCGGTGTGACCGTACCGAAGCATTATTCGGTTAGCTTTTTCCACTGTCATATCTTCAAGTAAGGTTTTTACAGGGTAGCTCATAATATCTTTTGCCTTAATCTGAGGAGTGACTTTTTCTTTTAATAAACCAAGTATTTTTTCTTTGATTTCCTGGGAAGGCATGTTCTTTACCGAGGCTGAACCGGCTCTACGGTGGCCTCCTCCGTCAAAAAACTCAAGAATCTCGGCTATGTTAATGTCATCCTCTAGACTTCTACCGATAATATAGGTTTTATCCTCCATTTTTGATATGACAAACAAGGCGTCAGGGTTTTTAATTTGGGTAATTTTGCTGGCAATATTGCTTAACCCATTAATATAATCATCGTGTTCAGAAAAAGCAAAATAGATTTGATGCTTTTTGACTTCGATCCGCTCTAAGTTGGTTAAAAGTGTCATTAGCAGTTTATCCTGGGTTTCATTGCTAAACTCATATAAATATTCGTTCACGATATCTAGGTCCGCCTGTTTTCTAAAAAGGTAGGCTACCACTTCTGCATCGGGGTGTGTCGTATTTTTAAAGGTCAAGCAATTTGTGTCCGCATAGATGCCTAATAAGAACAATGTTGCTTGAAAAGGTGAGATTTCTAGGTTTTGTTTTATGATCTTTTGAAGGAGAATAGTGGTACAGGAACCATAATATTTGATGATCATTTTTGATGCGGCGATACTCTCCCGGGTGGGTTTATGGTGATCATAAATCGTAATATTCAACCCTTTATGCAAGAGCTCTTTTATCGGTCCCACTCGATTTTTAGAGTTTGTATCTACAATAATTAAGGACTCAACGGCCTCTAAATTGATTTCGCTGTAACTATGAATTTGCAAAGTATATTTGTAGAGATTAATAAATCCCTTGATTTCTTTGTCTAGCTTTCCGGAGTAAACCAATATCCCTTCAGGATGTAAAATTTTACAGGCGACCATGGCGGAAAGGCCATCAAAGTCCAAATTTTCATGACTGGTTATTAGCTTAATCGTTACCACATCCTTTAATTCTTTCTATTAAAAATTATAACATATTTCTGTTTTTCCACAACAGAACCCTAAAGAAACCTTAAAAATACCTCCTAGCAGAGTAGTCAAATTAAAGTTAATTTGACTGTCTACTTTGGAGGTATCATATCAACTATAGCCGCTTTTCTTCTTTTTCAGTTACTACACCATGTATGATTTTACGGGGATCTTTCGCTTTATCGGCAATCTCAATAGCCCCTTGTAAAAACTCAAGGGATTGATCCAACTTTTCTTTGTCATTATAATAAACCTTTATTACGGTATCCCCTTTCTTGACAAAATCACCAATTTTCTTTTCCAGTTGCAGTCCAACTTTATGGTCGATTTTTGTTGACTTTTCTAATCGACCGGCACCAAGACTTAAGGCAGATTTCCCCAACAGCTCTGCATCTAATTTCTGAATGTAGCCTTCCTTTGCCGCTTTATGCGTATATACATCCTTGGTTTGATGAAGTAACTCCGGGTGTTCAACATAACTGAGATCTCCACCTTGGCTTTGCACAAAGGCTTTAAAAACCTCTAGAGCTTTTCCGTTATTAATTACTTTTTGGACTTTATCCATCCCCTCTTCTAAGCTTGTAACGGCCTCTGCAAGGAGCAACATATAACTTCCAAGATACCGACAAAGCTCTAATAAATCCTTAGGACCACTTCCCTGTAAGAGTTCAATAGCTTCTCGAACTTCAATACCATTGCCCACAGTATTGCCCAGGGGTTGCTCCATATCAGTAACTATAGCAATAGTTTTCTTATCCACGCTGTTTCCTATATCAACCATCGCTCGAGCGAGAACAAAAGCTTGGTCAACATCCTTCATAAAAGCGCCGCTACCGGTTTTCACATCCAAAACAATGCGATCCGCCCCAGAGGCCAGCTTCTTACTCATAACACTACTGGCAATCAACGAAGTGTTGTCAATAGTGGCAGTTACATCGCGCAGTGCGTATAATTTTTTATCGGCAGGGGCTAAATCTTTGGTTTGTCCACCTAGAGAAAATTTAATATCATTGACTTGATCGGCGAATTTTTCTATTGTTAAATCTGCAGAAAATCCGGGTATTGACTCGAGTTTATCAATTGTTCCCCCTGTATGGCCCAATCCTCTGCCTGAAAGTTTTGCTACGGGAACATCGTTCGCTGCCACTAAGGCCCCAAGAGCAATTGTCGTTTTGTCTCCTACACCACCGGTACTATGTTTGTCTACTTTGAGTCCCTGAATCATGGAAAGATCAATGGTATCTCCCGAATTGACAATTGCATTGGTCAAGTTTACGGTTTCCGTTTTGTTCATTCCTTTAAAATAGATAGCCATTAAAAGAGCACTCATTTGATAATCAGGGATTCTATCCTCATTGTAACCCTGGATAAAATATGCGATCTCTTCTTCCGTTAAAGTTTCCCCGTTTCTTTTTTTATACAGTATATCGATCATTTCCACTATCATATCACCTCTTTGTACAAGCTATTTTATAATATTTTCTGCAAAACTGTGTCCATTCCCGGTTTTTTCAATCTGCAGTACTTCAGAAATGGTCGCAGCAATATCGGCAAAAGAGTTT
>CAZTIJ010000167.1:0-5442 GCA_964613365.1 uncultured Clostridiaceae bacterium
AACAGGCTGAATCCGTAATAATTTTAATACTCATTGATTGCATCCCCCTTTACTTATTTTTTAAAGTGTCCTTTATTGTTCCTATTTTTATATTATACCACGAATTTACACAACAAATCTTTTATCTCCCATGGATTCTTGAAAAGTTTCGGCACCGGCCAAAAAATAAGATAAGGACCCATCATTTTTAATGATCGTCCTTATCTATTGATAATAAAATCGGAAGTAGTTATACCAGTCACTGAATGATTTTGGTGGATTATTATTGTTCGTAAACATCACACCTTTCCTGACTTTTTCTTGAGAGATTACCTTTCATCACTTTTTCAGTAACAAGGTTTTTCGATGTTTTGTCTTCTAACCTAAATATAGGTTCCGTTAAACAGTTTCCTGTTTGGATGTTAGCTGCATGTTATTCAACTGTTTGATTTTGACTGGTAGTGATCTACCGGATCTTATTATATTAATATTATACCATACTTCGGCTATTTTAAACAGGTTATTGTCGGAAAATTGTAATTATTTATCTCCCCCGGGGGTTCCCACCGGGGAACCATGTGGGGGCAACCCATTGGGATAGGTAAAAGAGCAGGAAATCCACACTGCTCTTTTACAAAACAATTTCCCTGCAGGGATTAAATGATTTTTTTCTTATTCACGATTTCCGTAATGATCCTCGGTACTTCCCTGACCATATCACTGGCGATCATCCCGTATTCCCCGGTGATTTTAGCGGCCTCGTCCCCGGCCCGGCCATGGATATAAACCCCGGCCATGGCGGCATCAATCAGTTCAATCTTCTGGCCCACCAAGGCGGTAATGATACCGGTTAACACGTCGCCACTACCGGCGGTGGCCATCCCCGGGTTCCCGGTGGTGTTTAAGTATACATGGCCCTGCTCATCGGTGATAACGGTGCTGGCTCCTTTTAAAACCACAATGACTCCGTACTTTTTCGAGAAGTCCTTGGCCACCTTGATTCGATTTTCGTTGATCTCCGAGATGCTCAACCCTGTCAGTTTTGCCATCTCCCCCGGGTGTGGGGTGAGGATGCAACGACTTTTGACTTTTTTCAACAGCTTTAACATATTCGGCAGCACGTTTAAGGCATCGGCATCTAAAATCACGGGACACTTGGCCTCCCGGAGTACCCGTTCCACAATGATTTCCGTCTCCTTACTTCTTCCCAGACCGGGACCCAGGGCCACCACATCGCTTCGCTGAAGTCCGATGATAATATCCTCTACCCCGTTAAATTCCTTTACATTCCCTCCGGGGATCTGAAAGGGAACCGTCATTACCTCGGTGAGCTGGGTTTCCAGGATATCATTCAGTTCTTCGGGGATGGCCAGATGGAGCATTCCCACTCCACTTCGAAGGGCGGCTTTGGACGCTAATATGGCCGCCCCGGTCATTCCACGGGATCCCGCCACCATTAAAGCCCTGCCGTAATTGCCTTTATGGGAGTTCAGTCCCCGGATCGGCAAAATATCCTTTAGGGTTTTTTCCGTAATCAGCTTGGCCTCGTACTGGGATTTATGGATGGCCTCCTGGGGAATGCCAATGGGGCAAATAAGCAATTCTCCATTGTACTCGATGGCCGGGGCGGTCAGGTTCCCGATCTTCGGCAGTTGATAAGCCACGGTTTTTGTGGCCCGAATGGCGTTTCCCAACACCTTTCCCGTGTCTCCCGATATTCCCGAAGGAATGTCCACGGAGATGATCTTTCGTTGGACCTTGTTGACCACCCGGATCACCTCGTTGGCAATGCCCTTAACCGGAGTGTTCAGGCCGGTCCCGAAAATTGCATCCACTACGATATCGGATTTCATCAAGTCCAGGTTGAAATCGATCATATCGTTTTCGTCTTTCAGAAATCCGATGGATACCCGCATGGCCCGAATGGCTTCAAAGTTTGTCTTCCCGTCATTTTGAATCGATGATTCCTCCCCTATCACATAGACCTTTACCTGAACATCCTTATTATACAGATGTCTTGCCACGGCGAAACCGTCTCCTCCGTTGTTTCCCGTTCCGCAGATGATGATCACCTTCTTACGGTAATCATCGTTTAAGGCTTTCATCACCTCCACCGTAGTATTCATCCCGGCATTCTCCATAAGAATCAGTCCCGGGATCTTATACTCCTTTGTGGTAATCCTATCCAACAATCGCATTTGCTGATTGTCCAATACTTTCATTCCATAACCTCTCCTTTTATCTGTTTTTCGCCTTTTCTCCCTAAGGCGTCTGCGCACTGGAATACAGCACGCAGCCTATTGTCTAGTTTTATCTGTCCCTCCAGCATCCCTGCGGAGGCCCCTTCCTTATTGCCACGAGAAACCCTTGGGCAAGGATGTTCACAGGGCCTCAACGGTTATACCGCTGAACCGCGTCCTTGATATCCTGGGGAATCCCGTTTTTCGCCATCCTATAATTGGTCAGATCCTTTCTTTCCGTAACCTCCCGGCCGAACCAGTGCGGCGGCTCAAAGGCCTGCATCTCCTCCTTTGTTTCAAACTCCACCTCCACGCTGTAAAAACCCTGAAACTCCTCTTTATAGATATCCAACTCCGCAGTCCGTCCCCCGGACAGGGGCAGGTAGTAGCGGGTCTTATGGATTTGCATCGGAGGGCGGTCGCCTTCCAGGAATAAGAACAGTTCCCGGGAAATCTCCATCTCTTCTTCTTCTCTTGTGTGGGTCCCGGGACCTTTTTTGGTGAGGATATAGTCATCACCGATCCTTCGAACCCTAAGCTCCGGCGATCCGCTTATATATTTCTGTATGATTTCTTTCCTTTCCGCCGCCGACACATCGGGAAGGGTTTTTACTAGAAATTTCCGCTCCCGTTCCACTGCCATGGTCTCCACGTCCTTTCTATAGCACCAGCCGGTCTTCGGCAAAACTGAAGTACCGGTTGTCGCCTACGATGATATGGTCAATCACTTTTATATCAATGGCCCCGAGGGCTTCTTTGATCCTTTTGGTTACCTGAATATCCCCTTGGGAGGGTTTGATGGAGCCTCCGGGGTGATTATGGGCCAGAATCACACTGCTGGCTTGGTGCCGCAGTGCGGTTTCCACCACCAGGCGGGGATAGACCGCCGCTTCATTGATGGTTCCTTCAAAGGTTTTCGCCGCATGGCGCACCTGGTTTTGGTTGTTTAAACAAATAAGATAAAAACACTCATAGCGCACGTCGGTAAATAAATGCATTGCATACTCCCCGGCTTTTTGAGAGCTGTTCAGTTGATGTTTCCCTTTGAACTTACAACTTTGATACCTTCTTGAAAGGGGAGCCATTAGGGATAACAGGGTGGCTGCATTTTCCCCCACCCCCTCCACCTTCTGCAAGTCTTCGATTTTCGCATCCAGTACGTCGGACAGATCCTTAAACTCTTTGATCAGTCCATGGGCAATTTCATTGGTATCCCTTCGGGGAATCCCGAAAAAAAGTAGCATTTCCAATATTTGATGCTCTTCAAAGTGGTCCATCCCCTCTCGGATGAATCGCTCTTTTAAACGTTTGCGATGGCCTGCATGTATACTCACCGACTTCCTCCCCTTTACAGTATTTTTCCGATTCCCCGAATCGGTGAACCTTCCCCCCCTTGGATTTTAAGGGGAAATCCATAAAACTCAAAATCCTGTTCCAAAAGTTCCTTGAGGTTTCTTAGATTCTCCACGATAAGGATTTCCTTTTCCAATAGGATGCGGTGGGCTAGAAGCCTATCCCCTTCCAAGGGGTCCACGCTGGGGGCATCGATCCCGACGCCTTTTAACTCCAGGGCGGTTAACTTCCTTGCCGCCTGTTCACAGAGCGACGGTCCCCCTTTGACATAGCTCGGATCTCCCCAGTACTGATCCCACCCCGTATAAAAGAATAAATAATCGATGGGAATCCCTCCGCTGCTCAGAACTTCCTCCCCAGTGATTGTTTTTTTTCCTTCCCGATCCCGGTATAAGCTTTTCTCAAGAGCCTTTTGCAACACCTCTAAGGTGATTTTTCCCTGTTTCCTTTGGGAGACATCCAGCACCAAGCCGGGACCCCAAAATTGGTCCGCCCCGTAATCCTCCAGTTTCTTTCCCCGGGGAAAAACATGGGCGGGGGTGTCCAGGTGGGTGCCGGTATGGGAGTACATTGTGATTTCCATCTCCCGAAAACCGTCGGATTCCACGGTGTGCTTTACGTTGAATTTCGGAGGGGGTGTTCCGGGAAACACGGGCATTTCAGCGGTTAAGGGTTGGGTTAAATCTACGATTTTCATTGTTGCCTCCTTTTGCTGGGATTATGTAATGCATGAAAGCTGATTTCCGACCATAAAAAAATCTTTTGTTGGTATGTTTATTTTATCATAAGTTTTTGTAACGCAACGAAGAAAAAAAAGAAAAACCTAGAATTTTCAGATTAGAAATCCGATAAAATTCCAGGTTTTGTTATGATCGGTTCACTCAGTGGCTCCCAGGTTCTTCTTACCTTTGCAGTTCCTCTACCAAATGGCAGGCTACAAACCGCTCCGGTTCATATTCCCGTAGTTCCGGGGTTTTGGTTTTGCAAATATCTTGGCGGTATCGGCAACGACCATAGAAGCGACACCCTTCCGGAGGATTGACAGGACTGGGCACGTCCCCCTCCAGGATAATCATGTTATCCGGGGCATCCACCCGGGGTACCGGAATGGCCGATAGCAGGGCCTGGGTATAGGGATGCAGGGGATTTCTAAAGATTGCATTGTAATCCGAAAGTTCCACTACTTTCCCCAGATACATAACCGCAATTCGGTCACTCACATGTTTTACAACACTCAAGTCATGGGAGATAAACAGGTAGGTCAGTCCCAACTCTTCCTGGATATCCTCCATCAGATTCAAAATCTGAGCCTGAATGGAAACGTCCAGGGCGGACACCGGCTCATCCTGAACGATAAACTTCGGATTCAGAGCCAGGGCACGGGCTACCCCCACCCGCTGTCTTCTTCCCCCGTCCAGCTCATGGGGAAAGGCGTTCAGCAGTCTCGGGGTAAGGCCTACCGTATCCATTAACTCCTTCACCCGATCCGTAACTTTTTTTCGTTCTTTGTATACCTTATTGATTAACAGAGGCTCTGCAATGATCTGGCCCAAATTCATCCTCGGGTTCAAGGATGCATAGGGGTCCTGGAAGATAATCTGCATATTTTTTCGCGCTTCCCGCATCTGAGCGCCATTAAAGTCCACAATGTTTTTTCCTTCAAAGTTTACTTCCCCCGAGGTGGGTTCCACCAGTCTCAGAATCGCCCGGCCGGTGGTGGATTTACCACAGCCCGACTCACCAACAAGACCCAGGGTCTCCCCTTCTTTAATAAAGAAGTTCACGTCATCCACGGCATGAAGCATTCCCTTAGGGGTTTTAAAGTATTTTTTCAGATTTTTCACTTCTAAAATATTATTAGACATTCCTT
>CAZTIJ010000168.1:0-450 GCA_964613365.1 uncultured Clostridiaceae bacterium
AAAAAAAGAACCCGAATTATCGCCTATCCCAGACAAATCGCCATGTATTTATCCCGGGAACTGACGGATCTTTCCCTGCCCAAGATCGGAAATGAATTCGGAGGAAGGGATCATACCACGGTGATGCATGCCTGTGATAAGGTTTCCACGGATATGAAAAATGATGCCAGCCTGAAGGATAAAATTGATTCCATTGTCAACGAATTAAAAAACGATTGATTTCCACATCCCGCTGTTAATTATATGTTATTATATTGTTAATAAGTTTTCCTCGGGTTTCGGCCTATGGATATGTGTATAACTTATAAAATTTATGCCCCGGTTTATAAACATGTGGATATCTTTGAAATATTAGGGTCTACTCCCTTATCCACAAACCCACAGGGCCTATTACTATTACTACTGGATTTTATTATTCTATTTAGGTTATAAATAAAATATCAAAGGAGG
>CAZTIJ010000168.1:460-5437 GCA_964613365.1 uncultured Clostridiaceae bacterium
AGGCTTTTATCCACACATGCATATACTCTGTGATCAAAAAAAACTGCTAAAAAGCATTACCACCGTATTAAAAGGCATCTCCAGCAAAAGTACCATGCCTGTATTGGAAGGGATCTATATGGAAGCAAAGGACAATCACGTAAAGTTCATCGCCACGGATCTGGAGCTGGGAATTGAGACTACCATCGAAACCCAGGTCATTGAAGAGGGTGTGATGGTTCTAAATGCCCGATTATTAAATGAGATTACCCGAAAACTTCCCGGTTCTCAAGTGGAAATGAGAATCAAGGAGGACGGCAAGGTATTTATTAAATGTGAACAGTCGGAGTTTGACCTGGTGAGTTATGAAACCGAAGAATACCCGGAACTTCCCCAGGTACAAAAAGATCAGATAGCCACCATTCCCCGAGGACTGCTAAAAAATATGATTGAACAAACCACCTTTGCCGTCAGTCAGGATGAGTCCCGACTGATTCTTACGGGAGGACTTTTGGAAATCGAAGACAAAACCTTAAGCATGGTGGCCCTGGACGGTTACCGTCTGGCCCTGCGTCGGGGTGAAATTAACGGCGGTCCCGATCATAAAGTGGTGATTCCCGGAAAAACCCTGAACGAAGTAGGACGAATCATTGATGATGCCTTAGAAGAAGAATTGCAAATTCTATTTACCGACAGCCACATTCTATTTGACCTGGGCAATACCAAGGTGATTTCCCGCCTGTTGGAAGGCCAGTTTATTGACTATAAACAAATCCTTCCCGATGAACACCGGGTATCCGTAGAGGTGCAAAGACAAAGCTTATTACAGAGTATTGAAAGAGCCTCTCTTTTGGCAAAGGAAGGGAACAACCGGTTGGTTAAATTCAAAATCGAGGACCATCGGTTACACATCAGCTCGAATTCGGAACATGGGCAGGTACACGAACAAATGGGAATCGACCAGCAGGGAGAGGACTTGGAGATTGCCTTTAATGCAAAATACCTGATCGATGCCCTGAAGGTCATTGAAGAGGAGGACGTAAAGCTCCTATTCACATCGAATGTCAGCCCGGGAATCATTACTTCCACGGACAATGATCAGTACACCTACTTAGTATTGCCCGTACGACTTTCGAATAATTAAGACGAAGCAATCCTAAACCCAGCTTAAGCTGGGTTTATAAATTGTTACATAAAAGATTGGAGGTAGAACAATGAAAATCACCATCAGCACGGAATTTATCAAACTGGATCAGCTGTTAAAGCATGCCGGGGTGGCTTCCACGGGGGGAGAGGCCAAGGCCATGATCCAGGAGGGCATGGTTTATTTAAACGGAGAAGTGGTTACCCAGCGAGGGAAAAAAATTTATCCCGGTGATCGGATCAAAGCGTTGGAAGAAGAGATTGAAGTGGTGACCTCTTAAAATACATCCGGGGGGAAGTTTAGTATGCATATTGAAAAAATTCATCTAAGAAATTATCGGAACTACGAGACCCTGACGCTGGATTTTTCATCGAAGATCAATCTTTTTATCGGAGAGAACGCCCAAGGGAAAACCAATTTATTGGAAGCCATCTATTTCATGGCCATCGGGAAATCCTTTCGCACCGCCAAGGATGGAGATTTAATTGAAATTGAAAAAGAAGGGGCCTACACAACACTTTTGCTCAGGAAAAACAATGGACAGCAAAAACGGATTGAAATCGGTCTGGATCGTTTGAAAAATAAGAAGTGTAAAATCAACGGCGTGCCTCTGGATCGCATGGCGGAGCTCCTGGGCACCTTGAATGTGGTGATATTTTCTCCCGAAGATCTGCAAATCATCAAACAGGGTCCCAGCCAGCGACGGGATTTTTTGGACGGAGACCTCTCCCAGATCACTCCCCGCTATCACCATATCTTGGGACAGTACCAAAAAATTCTCAGGCAACGAAATCAAGCCCTGAAGATGAAACAGTTTCGACAGGTGGATGTAGAACCCTGGAACACCCAACTGGTTCATTACGGGACGGAAATCATGGTATACCGAAGGGCCTTTATCCAGGGACTTTCCATCCTGACCCGACTGATGCACCGAAAAATAACCCGGGAAAAGGAAAACTTAAAACTCCTTTATGAAAGCAGTTTGCCTTTGGGTAAAGAGGAACCGACGGAAGAAATCAAAAGCCGTTTTTTACAGGAACTGCAAGCTTTGGAAGAGGAAGAGATTAAAAGAGGCATTACCCTTCTGGGTCCCCATCGGGATGATTTGGAGTTCGAAATCAACGGAAAAAACGTGAAAAAATATGGTTCCCAAGGGCAACAGCGAACCACGGTGCTTTCCTTGAAAATGGCGGAATTGGAGTTGATGAAAAAAGAAACGGGAGAATATCCCGTACTGTTGTTGGACGACGTGATGAGTGAATTGGATGAACATCGTCAACGGGATTTACTCCAAAGCTTAAAAAACATTCAAACCTTTATTACCAGCACCTCCATGGAATCCATGGAAAAGATTGATCAAATGAATCTTTATCAGGTTCAGGGGGGAAAAATAAAAATCCTTCAAAAATCTGTTTCATAGTTAATTAAGAAAGGTTATAATAGTAAGATAGGAGGAAATCCTTTGTATATACATCTTGGAGGAAACGAGATCGTATCCCGTCGAGATTTATTATATATTTTTGATGTAAAGGCTTTTCATCAGTCCAAGGTGAATCGAGAGCTGCTAAGAAAAATGGAAGCGGCGGGAAAAGTGATTACCCTGGAGAAAGGCAAAAGCCGATCGGTCATATTTATTCAGCGAAAAAATCAACCGATAAAAATCTATTACTCACCTATTACCGCCATGACCTTGTTAAGGCGGAGAAATCAATATACGTAGGTGTGTTTTTTGGTGTCAATAGGAGGTAAAAAAATGGAAAAAGAACGTCAGTATAATGCGGATCAAATTCAAGTATTGGAAGGATTGGACCCCGTACGAAAACGGCCGGGAATGTACATCGGAAGCACCGGAGAGAGAGGGCTTCATCAACTGGTCTATGAAGTGGTGGACAACAGTATCGACGAAGCCTTGGCGGGGTACTGTAAAAACATCAACGTATCCATACAAAGCGACAACAGTGTGGTGGTGGAGGATGATGGCCGGGGAATCCCCGTGGACCTTCATCCGAAAACCCAAAAGTCCACCTTGGAAACCGTAATGACCGTACTCCATGCCGGAGGTAAATTCGGAGGAGAAGGCTACAAGGTATCGGGGGGACTCCACGGGGTGGGAATCTCCGTGGTAAACGCCCTGTCCCAATATGTAAAAGCCGAAGTCTTTACCGGTGGGAAAAAATATATCCAGGAATTTTTTCGAGGGGTTCCCAAAAATGATATTCAGGAAATCGGGGATACGGAAAAAACCGGAACCCGAATCTCCTTTAAGCCCGACGAGGAGATTTTTGAAGACATCGATTTTCAATACGATACCATTGAACACCGACTGCGGGAATTGGCATTTTTGAATAAAGGAATACGAATAAACTTCAGTGATGAACGGTCCGGAGAAAAGAGCCACTTTTATTACGAAGGGGGCATCAAGGAGTTTATCATCCATCTTAATAAAAATCGGGAGCATATTCACAACGAAGTGATTTATTTGGAAAAAGAAAAGGAAAACATCAGCCTAGAGGTGGCCCTTCAGTACACCACCACATACACCGAGAGCATTTTCAGCTACGCCAATAACATCAACACCCATGAAGGGGGCACCCATCTTTCCGGTTTTAAAACCGCCTTGACCCGGAGCATCAACGACTATGTGAAAAAACATGGGCTGATCAAAGACAAGGATGGCAGTCTCTTAGGAGAGGATATTCGGGAAGGGCTTACGGCCATTATTTCCGTAAAGATTATGGAGCCCCAGTTTGAAGGACAAACGAAAACCAAACTGGGAAACAGTGAGGTCAGAGGGGTAGTGGATACCTTAACCGCCGAGTATATCCATGCCTTCCTAGAGGAAAACCCCAAGGAAGCGAAACAGATCATCGAAAAATCCCTACGGGCCAAGAATGCCCGGGAGGCCGCAAAAAAAGCCCGGGAACTGACCCGAAGAAAAAGTGTGCTGGAAAGCACGGCTTTGCCGGGAAAACTGGCGGACTGTTCCGAGAAGGACCCTTCCCTGTCGGAAATATACCTTGTGGAGGGAGATTCGGCGGGGGGCAGCGCAAAACAGGGCCGGGATCGACAAAATCAGGCGATTCTCCCCTTGAGGGGTAAGATACTGAATGTGGAGAAGGCCAGACTGGATAAAATTTTAAACTTCAATGAAATCAAGTCCATGATCACCGCCTTCGGCACCGGTATTGGCAATGAATTTGATATTGAGAAAGCCCGGTATCATAAAATTGTGATCATGACCGATGCCGATGTGGACGGAGCCCACATCCGTACCCTGTTGCTGACTTTTTTCTATCGGTATATGCGACCCTTAGTGGATCGTGGCTATATCTACGTGGCCCAGCCCCCCCTTTATAAAATAAAAAAGGGCAAAAAAGTGGTGTACGCCTATACGGAAAAGGAAATGCGAAGCATTGTGGATGAACTGGGAGAAAAAGTGGAGCTGCAACGATACAAGGGTCTTGGAGAGATGAATCCCGAACAGTTATGGGAGACCACCATGGACCCCGAGAATCGAATATTGCTGCAAGTAGATGTAGAGGATGCCACTATGGCCGACGAAATATTCACCACCTTGATGGGGGATAAGGTGGAACCGAGAAGAGATTTTATTGAACGGAACGCAAAGTACGTCCGCAATCTCGACGTGTAACGGCATCCCGGGAAAACAACGGAATGCTCACCCCATTTCCAAAAAGGAAAGAACAACAAAAGCAACCGGTGAGGGAGTAGAAATCGGCAAGGAGTGAATGGAATGAAAGAGGAAAAGGGAAACGTACTTCCCATAGGAATTGAAGGGGAAATGAAAAAATCCTATATGGATTATGCCATGAGTGTTATTGTGGGAAGAGCAC
>CAZTIJ010000169.1:0-5426 GCA_964613365.1 uncultured Clostridiaceae bacterium
CGACCAAGCCTAGAATCACCGCGGAGCGAATGGCTTTTTCAACGGCGTACAGGCTGGTTCCCACAAAGGAAGGGAAGGCCATGGGAAGCACGGAACCCGTTAAGGTTCCCAGGGACGAGGCTCCGGTGGATTCCAAGGCCTGCATGGGACCTTTATCCAACTCTTCGATCCGCTCGGAAAAGAAACGGCCGCAAAACCCGATGGTATCCACCATGATGGTCAGGATCCCCGCCAGGGGTCCAAGACCCACGGATATAACGAAGATCAGGGCCCAGATCAAATCGGGGATGGTACGTACCGTAGAGACGAAGGAACGGGTTAAGGAACGGACCCCGATATTGGGACTGGTGTTTCTTGAGGCCAGTATGGAAATCGGAAGGCTAAAGGTCACTCCCAGGGTGGTTCCGATTAACGCCATTTGAAAGGTTTCGAACATGGATTTACCCATGAAACCCAGCCGGGCAGCATTGGGAGGGAAGGCATTGGTGATGAAGGTGACCATGTTCACCAGCCCCGAGGTTAAGCGTTCCATGGTTACATCGGTTTGAAAGAGGCCGTAGCCTAACAGACCGATAAAGACCATCCAGGCCATGACGCCCCGGAGGGAAGGCTTTTTTATCCGGGGAGGCATATGAGCCCTATAATGCTTTGTATTTTCCATAATCGATGACCTCCTTAGGGGTGGTGTCGGTTTCATATAGGCTTTCCAGTCCTTTGGAACTCAAGGTGTCTACCGACCGATCCAATACTTTTTGCCCTTCCTTCAGGCCGATGATCCGGTCTCCGTATTCAAGGCCGATATCCACCTGATGAAGCACGCAAAGAAGGGTCAGGTTCTGTTCCTTGACGATCTCTCCCAAAAGGGCCATGACTTCCTTGCCGGCTTTGGGGTCAAGGCTGGCAATGGGTTCATCGGCTAAGACGATTTCCGGATCCTGCATCAGCATCCGGGCGATGGCCACCCGTTGTTTCTGACCTCCCGAAATCTGGTCCGCCCGTCGGCCGGCCAGGTGGGAAAGGCCCACCCGATCCAGGGATTCCATGGCTTTGAGTCGAAGCTCCCGGGAGGCGAAGGGGGAGAAGGTTTTAAAAAAGGGGCGGACTTCCCCCAGGGCACCGAAAAGCACGTTTTGGAACACCGAAAGATTATTCACCAGATTAAAGTGCTGAAAAACCATTCCGACTTTTTTACGCATTTGCCGGACCTTTCCCTGTTGTCCTTTGCTTTGTGCCAGGGAATAGCCGTTGATGGCAATGCTGCCCGCCGAGGGCTTTTCGAAACCCGTAAGGCACCGGAAAAGCGTGGATTTTCCCGAACCGTTGTGTCCGAGAATGACTACGGATTCCCCTTTTCCCACTTCAAAGCTAAGACCGTCTAAGGCCTTGGTACCGTCTTTATAGGTTTTTTCCAGATTGTGAACTTCAATGGTTGCCATACATATCCTCCTTACAGGTCAATGCCCAACACTCGGTAGGTCTCCCGCATCAAATCGTAATCCGAGTCCTCGGCTTCAATCAAACCGGCATCCAGGTATTTGTCCCGCTCTCCGCTGGAAAGGATGCTTTCCATAATCCGTTCTTCGTTTTCCAATAATCGTCGCTGCATCTCCTTTACAAAATCCTCGGGAAGTTCGGGATTTACCACAAAGGGATCTGCAGGAAGGGGAGGCCCTTCAATCAGAAGACGATACTTTCCCTCGCCGTCTTCCTCCACCATGTTATGGAAGTCCCGGATACCCGTGGCAAGCACATCCACATCATGGTTTTTAAAGGCTTCGATACGGGCATCGTCCAGCAATAAAATCTCCACATCTTCGTCCAAGTCAAAACCGTTTTCCACAAGGATGGCACTGGGACCGATATGTCCGCTGGTGGAGCCGGCATCCTTCATGGCGATGGTACTGCCCATGAGATCCTCGGCACTGTGGAAATCCGAGTCTTCGTGTACGATGATGGCAGAGCTGTACTCTCCCCGCTGAATGGAAATGATGGGCTCCGCGCCTTCCACGGCGGAACGAATCTGGGCATATTCCGAGGGGCCCGCAAGGACCACGTCCACCTGGTCAAACTCCAGGGCTGTGGTGGCGATGGTTCGGTCGGTTACGGGGAAAAACTCCACTTCCACTTCTAAAACTTCTTCCAAGACTTCCACAAAGGGTCCAAAGGTTCGTTGCAGTTCTTCCATACCCTCCAGACCGGTGTCGGCAAAGCGTAGTTTTGTGGGCCAATCACTGTTTTCGCTGCTGTCTTCGTTACTTGATTCCGAGGCTGTTGGGCCTGCTGTGTCCTCTTCCGATTCCCCGCAGCCGACGGCGAGTAGGGATACCATGAGCATCAGGACGAAGCTCAATACCATTTTCTTTTTCATTTACAAGCACCTCCGTGAGTAGTGTGTTTCTGGATTTTTCTTTCAACGGTATCCATACTAAGGCATGGGGAGGGGTTTTTCATTAAAGGAGGGTTAAGAAGCGGTTAAGGTTTTGTTAAGTTCAAAAAACGAAAAAAAACCACTTCCAAACCCAAAAAGGGAAGAAGTGGTTAAGGAGAGGGGTTTTATTGAGCCCTGTTTCTAGTCCACGGAAACCTCGGGGGTGGGCTTAACCGCCTTTTCCTTTTGAGAGGAAAGGGCCTTGGCATCGGCCAGGCTGTAAGCATAAAAGCAGCCGGCGACGATCAGGTAACCCAAGGGATATTGCACATCATGCATGAATCCCAGGTTCGGAGCGTGCATAAACCCGAACATGGCCAGGGCGGCGGCGACCAGGGCCGTGGTGGTGGCCTTTTTAAAGTCATTGTCAATAATGTAGACCGTCATGGCCCCCCAGATGATTCCGGCGAACATGGCGCCTTCCCCCAGGGGGACCACCGCCGGGGAAAGATCCGCCACCGCATCGGGGGCGGCGTTGTTAAAGCGGGTCATAATGTAGTTGGCAAAATAGGGGAACATGGCAATGACCACCGCCGGGAAATGTTTGTGGGGAACGGAGGTAAAGGCCTGGGAGATCATGGAGATTCCCACAAACACTAAAATCGGTGCAATCACCGGCAGGGGGATGATCTCCGACATGGCGGCGACGATGCCGAACAGGGAGGCCAGCATAAAGATCCCTCCGTTCAGAACCGAGTACCCCCGTCCTGCATTCATCCATTTCGAGCCCACGGAGGCAATGTATACCGTGGTGGGGAAAACCCCTCCGAAGACGCCGCCGAGCATGGTGCCGATGCCGTCCACCAGCTGACATTCGGAAACGCTGTAATCATCTCCGGCGGCGGACATGGCCTCCACATTGTTCATGGTTTCAATAAAGTTGTAGATGGAAATGGGAATCAGGATGGCCAAAAGATTAACCATGGGTCCGAATAAGTAGGAAAACCCTTCAATAAAGCCGAGGCTGGGCAAAAAGGGATAAAAGCCCACGGTGGAAAGGCCTCCCGATAGTTGATTCATGTCGGATTGACCCAGGGAATAGGCCAGGACCGTACCGATAATAATGGCAAACAAGGATGCGGGAATGCGAAAGGGCATGGGTTTTTTGGCAATCAGTCCGATGATGATCAGGGCAAGGACCAGCATTCCCACCACCGGCATTTCAAAGGTGTTAAAAAACAGCTCCGCACCGATGAAGGAAAAGGCCACCCCTGCCAGGGCTCCCAGCATCGCCGCCCGGGGAAGGATTTTTCGAATCCAGTTACCCAGGATGCTGCCGGCGGCCTCTACGGCTCCACCGAAAATACAGGCGGCCACACCGATTCTCCAGGCCACGTAGGGGTCGTCGGTAAGGGCCAGAGCCGGTCCCAGGACACCGAAGAGGTAAATGAACATCACCGGGGTGCTGATCCCGTAGGCCAGGGCGGTTACGTCGGTTCGTTGTTCTTTTTGGGCCAGTCGGTTGGCGGAGTAGGCGTAGTAAATGTTTCCGATCAACACCGCCACGGCGGCTCCGGGGATCACCTGTCCGTAGACGATATCCGACGGGTAGCCCATGCCGATCATGGCCACGGCAATTAATACGAAGTTTGCCAGGTTGTTTTGGAACAGGGCGAAGAATCCGTCGATGTCTTCCCGCTTGAACCATGGATAATGAATCTTCTTTTCCATAATAATTCCTCCTATAAATGTAGTTGTTGCCCTTAGAAAACAATTATACAGAATATTTCTGAAAAAACCTTGTGGTTTCTTCACAAAAATTCTCCCCCTAGAAGAAAGATGGTTAAAAAATAAACAAACCCATGGAAGGGTATGGTCCCGGGAACGGACAGCCGTGGGATTCGGTAGGTTAGGGAATTTTCACAGGGGAAAGGGGACCAAAAAATACCAATCATCAAAAATGATTGAAAAATCCGTAAATACTGTTTAGAATATATCATGACGACGGAAAAATTTGAAGATAGTAAACAAGAAAAAACCGGTTTTGAATGAAAAGTTTCCGATTGGATTGTTAGAACTATCCATGGAAAAGGAAAATGTGATATGATATGCTATGAAAAGATTGTATAGGATTCACAGCAGGCAAAAGTTGAAAATTTTAAAAAATATAAAGGAGGATGCATATGTTATTGGAAAAAAAGGTAGAGGAATTTGTGGCATCGGTGGCAAGTAAGGACCCGGCACCGGGGGGAGGAAGCGTAGCGGCCCTGAGCAGCAGTTTAGGCTCCGCCCTGACGGCCATGGTAGGAAACTTAACCATCGGACGAAAGGCATACCAAAAGTTAAGCGAAGAGCAGCAGCGGGAATTAGACGAGAACTTTAAAAAAGTTCAGGAACTCATTGACCGACTGAATCAATTAACGGAAGAGGACACCACGGCCTTTAACGGCGTAATGAAAGCCTTTAAAATGCCCAAGGAAACCGACGAGGAGAAAAAAGTCCGAAAAGCCGCCATTGAAGAGGCCACCAAGGAAGCCCTGGAAGTGCCATTGACCGTGGGAAAAGAGTCCTTGGAAGTATTAAAGCTGCAACAGGCCTTTGCGGACAACGGAAACCCCAATGCCATCACCGACGTAGGGGTGGGGGCTCTCCTGGCCTATGCGGGACTGGAAGGCGCTCTGTTTAATGTGCTGATCAACCTGCAGGGACTCAGCGACGAAGCCTACATCAAGGACATCAAAAATCAGTGCGAAGCCCTAAAGGAAGAGGGAAACAAGCTCAAGGAAGCCACTCTTTCCACGGTATATGCCAAGCTGGGATAAATGTAAGACCGAAGGGTTATAAAATGCAATAGCGTCATGAAGGGAAAGAACAAGGAAAGGGAGTAGGTAACAATGGCGAGAACAAACGGGGTTACGTTGGATAAAATCATGAATATGGACTGTATGGATAAATGCAAGGTCATTGCCGGTATGAAGGGCATTAAAAACACCGTAACAAATGTCAATGTTATGGCGGACCCCGACATCATCAACTGGGTAGGAGAGGGGGAACTGCT
>CAZTIJ010000170.1:0-3519 GCA_964613365.1 uncultured Clostridiaceae bacterium
GCTTTCCCGTTTTTAGCGACTCAATTAATATATCACCTTAGCTTTTTTGTGTCAAGAGAAAAGAAACCCGTTTCATTGGATTTCTTTTCTCTGGATCCTAAGAGTCTTATCCTATTTTATCATTTACCACACTGTTTGAAGCATTCCCCTTGAATTCATCGGGGATGCTTTAGACCTTCTTCATTCCCTCAGCCAAGGCCTTTTTGTTAAGAGGAACAAACTTTTCCTTTACATTCTCCACTAATACGTCTTCCCAGTTAATGTCATCAATGGCCATTGCTTTCAAGAGCGCTCCCAGTAATACAATGTTTTGGGCTTTTATATTTCCAAGGTCCACGGCAATATCTGCCGCCTTAACTACTGTAAGATTATTAACGACCGCCTTGATATCATCTAATATAGTTTCAGGATAGGGCACTTTACCGGTTAGCGTCGGCGCTGAGGGAATAGCATAGTCGTTAACCACAACTATACCATCCGGCTTTAAATAGCCTAACCATCGATAAGCTTCCATTTTTTCAAAAGCCACAATAATATCCGCCTGACCTTTTCCAATTATGGGAGAGTGCACGTCTTCGCCAAAACGCACCTGTGTGGTTACACTTCCTCCTCTTTGGGCCATACCATGAACTTCTGACATTTTCACATCATATCCGGCACGAATTAAGCCTTGAGACAATATTTTACTGGCAAGGATGATTCCTTGACCGCCTACACCGACTAATAATACGTTTTTAGTTTTTTCCATATTATTCTCCCACCTTTTCAATAGCTTTGAATGGACATACTTGTAAGCATACCTCACAACCTACGCACATGGTTGGATCAATTTGGGCTTTTTCACCGAAGGAAATTGCCGGACAACCAACTTTTCCGCAGACTTTACACGTGGTACATTTTTCTTCGTCCACTTGGCATATCGTCTTGGTTAAGTCAAACTCCTCATAATCCTCCTGCGAGAAATCTTTCAAAACACAAGGCCACTTTGTAATAATTACCGATGGTTCATCGGTGGCTAACGCCTTATCAATGGCATCCTTACTTTCCTTTAAAGTCAGGGGATTGATGGTTTGCACATCCTCTACACCACAGGCCCTTACCATTTTTTCTATATCGATCACCGGGGCTTTTTCTCCCATCAGAGTGTACCCTGTTCCAGGATTTTCTTGATGGCCGGTCATGCCCGTAATTCGATTGTCTAAAATTACTGTAACTGCATTCCCTTTATTGTAAACAATATCTAAAAGACCGGTGATCCCTGAATGGAAAAACGTGGAGTCTCCTATCACACCAACTACCTTCTTGTCTATACCATTTTTGTTAAAGGCCATTTGAGCTCCATGACCTGCACTTACACTAGCACCCATACAAATACATGTGTCCATGGCATTTAGCGGCTCTGCAGAACCCAATGTGTAACATCCGATATCTCCTGTAACCATAACATTTTTCTTTCTGGATAGCTCGTAGAAGAATCCTCTATGGGGACAACCGGCACACATTGTGGGAGGTCTGCCAACCGCTTTACTTTCATCCAACTCTAAGGTATCAGGAGTCTTTCCTAGCAAGGCCTCTTCTATGATATTCGGGGTTAACTCACCGATATTTGAAATTTTATCTTTTCCAATGCATTCCACGCCGTTTGCTTTCATTTGCTCTTCCATAAAGGGCTCTAATTCTTCAATGACATAAAGGGTATCCACTTCTTCAGCAAAACTTTTGATTTTGTCCATAGGCATCGGGAAGCTAAGACCTACTTTAAAGTAAGAAGCGCTGTTTCCAAATACTTCTTTTGCATATTGATATGCAACCCCAGCAGTTACAACACCAATTTTTTTATCATTCCACTCGATTTTATTCAAAGATGTTTCATTACTGAACTTTTCCAACTCTTTCAGTTTTTTCTCTAAAAGTACATGCATCACCCGTCCGTTTGCAGGAGTGGCCACAAATTTACTGATATTCTTTTCATAGGGCCTGATTCCCACTTCTTCCCGATCCACAGTTTCCACTGGAGTCTTGCTGTGACAAATCCGAGTGGTTACTCTAAGCATCACCGGCACATCGAATCTTTCACTAATCTCAAAGGCTTCTTTGGTAAAATCTTTTGCCTCTTGAGAATTACTTGGCTCAATTACTGGAAACTTTGCAGCTTTTCCATAATAACGGTTGTCCTGTTCATTTTGTGAACTGTGAAGTCCCGGATCATCTGCAGAAACAAATACAAATCCACCGTTTACCCCGGTATAAGCATAAGTGAAAATCGGATCCGCAGCCACATTTACACCGACATGCTTCATTGCAGCTAAGCTTCTTGCGCCGGCGATTGAGCCGCCGATCGCCACTTCCATAGCTACTTTTTCATTCGGTGTCCATTCGCTGTAAATATGTTCTTTGTATTGTGCCATGTTTTCAAGGATTTCCGTACTTGGTGTACCGGGATATGCGGCGGTAAGGGTTACGCCCGCCTCAAAACATCCCCTTGCGATAGCTTCATTACCAGTCATTAATTGTTTCATTCATGCTCACTCCTTTGATTTATTATTATTTTGTCGCTGCAGAAATTACACTCCCCAGTGCAATTGAATAAAACTTCGTTTCCGCAGAGTCTGCTCGTGATACCAATACGATGGGTACCTTTGCCCCCATAATCACTCCGGCGGATTCTGCACCGCCCATATAGGTCATGGTTTTTCCAATGCCGTTTCCTACTTCAATGGTAGGCACCAGTAAAACATCGGTATCTCCCACAACAGGGCTTTCATAGCCCTTTATCTCTGCAGCATTCTTTGAAACTGCCAAGTCAAAGGCGATGGGACCCTCCACATATACATCTTCTCCATAGGTTTTATTTATAGATCTTTCTTTAAGCTTTTGTCCATCTAGGGTGGCCGGCATTTTTTCACTGGCTTTTTCTTTAGCCGCTAAACAGGAAACATAAGTCTTTTCAATCCCCAAAGCTCTTGAAACCACTAAAGAATTCCGCAGAATATCCTCTTTCTGCTCAAAACTAGGAGCTATGTTCATCCCCCCATCACTCATTAGTAAAAGCTTGTGATATGACGGTACTTCATACACCATAACATGACTCAGCAAACGATCAGTTCTAAGACCATAATTTTTATCCAGCACCGCTTTCAATAATATTGAAGTATCGATTTTCCCTTTCATTAGAAAGTCTGCTTTGCCTTCAGAGATTAATTTCACTGATGTCTCCGCAACATTTTCCAATCCTGAAGCTTCAATCACCGTTACATCTTCCAGATCAAATTCAATGTCCCGTGCCATCTTTTCGATGGCCGATCTTTCTCCAACCAAAACCGCATTAATAATATTCGAGGTTTTTGCTTCTTTAACCGCCGATAAAACATCTTCATCCTCTGCTGCCGCAACAACTAAAGTCATTTTCTTTTGGCTTTTGGCTTGCGTCTTCAAGTCTTTTAACGATTTTATCAAGTTTTCTCACCTCTTTTTAATTTTTTTAATAATTTTGTTTAGGATTTAAAATTTTTTAACAAA
>CAZTIJ010000170.1:3529-5362 GCA_964613365.1 uncultured Clostridiaceae bacterium
TAAGATTTTCATTTTTCTGTAGGATTTCCTTTTAGTATATTCAGTTGCTTTTTACAAGCTAAAGTGATTTCGTCGAAGGGATTTACCTTTAATGAAGCTTCAATATACCTTTCTGCCTTTTTCAAGTCTCCTATTTCCAGGTTTACCATGGCAAGGTTCGCTAAAATCTCCCCATTGCCGGGATCTTTTTCCAAGGCTTTTTCAAAGTACTCCTGGGCCTTAAAATATTTTCCAAGACCGGCAAAGGAAAGGGCAATTTCAACGTAGGGTTCCGCTATCCGTTCTTCAAGCTCTAACACTCTTTGAAAATAAGTAATCGCTTTGGAATATTGTTCCTGTTGTCGATAGGCAAGGCCTATGAAAAATTGTAGATTCCACCACTCAGGATATCGTTCTTCCAGTTCTCCAAGATCTTTCAAACCGGATACCGATTCACCTTGAAGTATTTTTTGATACCCTTTTTCATATTGCACAAGATCTTCAATCTCCCGCAGTAGAGTATTCACATGTTCTTCTAAGTGTTCTTCCAGTCCATATTCTAAGGCCTTCTTCCAAAAGATTTCCGCTTTTTGAAAAAGATTGTCCTTCTTATATAAAAATCCTAAGTGGTAATGCGCTAATCCATCCTCCGGTTTTATATCTATTACTTTTTCTAGTTGTGTTCTTGCTTCTTCCTGGAAAATATCGATCCTTTCCTTCGAGATTTTGAAATCTTCTGATTCTTCAATATTTCGAAGATCTTCGGCCAACGTCAGAAGTGCTACAGCGTAGTTAAATAAAGCCTTGGGATTATGTGGATCCACCGTCGTTGCGCCCTTTAAAAAAATCATTCCTTTGATCTTATCCCCTTGGTCAAAGGTTTTGTTCCCAAGAATCAGCAAAGCTTTTACGATATCCGGACTCAAACTATTTAGTATACGGATGTAATCCTCCCGGTACCTAAAGTCCGGATCCACCCCTAATAAATAAGCAATTCCCTTTATAAGAATTTCTGTAGTAACCTTGAATTCTTCATCACTCTTTTTCAGCTTGTTGGTCAAATCCTCTAATAGAAGGGGAATCTCCACAGTTTCCTCATTAAAATCCATCTCCTTGTCCTTTACTAATTCCTGTATATCCAAGGATAAGAACGTTAATTCCTTTGTTTGTTCCCGTAAAAATTCCATCATTCTGTTCGACATTTTTTTCACCTCAAATTATTTATAGTGGTTTTGAATATTTATCTTAGTACCTTATGCACAATAATATCATCTACGTATTGTCCGGTTTCCTCGGAGAAATGATGCATATGTACCGTCCCGGAAATCGTAAATCCACAAGATAGCAAAGTATTTAGTGAGGCTCTGTTGTCACTGTAAACATAGGTCCTTGCTATTTTTACCCCTTTCTCTGCTAAATCCTTTGTACCGTAATTCGTCATTACTTGAGCAATTTTTTGTCCTCGATAAACCTTCGATACCGCCGCTGTAACAAAAGCACTGTGCTGTTGATAAGAATTTCCCCTTTTTGCTCGCAGTACTCCTGCAATTTTATCCTTATTAGCGTCCACCGCTAAGTAAAGGATCATATTCTTATCCTTTATCCACTGCTGTATTTCCTCTATATCTTGTATATGGGTAAAACCTACTTGGGCTCCTTCTTCTTTAAGTTCTTGAAACAGCTTTAACATTGCCGGGGCATCTTTTAGTGTTGCAGTTCGGCACTCTATCATTTTCATCACGCTCCTGTTGTAATCTTGCATCATGAATTATATAAAAGCAAATATATAAAAATCTTAGGCGGGAATGGTGGGAATTAAAAAAATCCCCTCCTAAAGAAATTCCAGAGCCGAAT
>CAZTIJ010000171.1:0-5353 GCA_964613365.1 uncultured Clostridiaceae bacterium
AATCTCTCTATGCTATCGATATCGACTTGTTCAACCATGATTTGAAAAATCTTCTAGAGGGAAAAATGGTCGCTTTACCAACCTTTAATTTTCATACCGGTAATAGAGAGTATAATGGGGAGAGCATTCAAATCAAGAAGGATCAACCGGTGATTCTAGAGGGAATACATTGTTTAAATGATGAACTGACCAAAGAGATCGATCCGAGAAGCAAATATAAGATATACATCAGTGCTTTGACCCAACTAAATATTGATGAACATAATCGAATACCTACTACGGACCTTCGGTTAATTCGAAGAATCGTTAGAGACCATAAATTTCGCTCGAATGACGTGGAAACCTCTCTTGAACTGTGGAAATCCGTTCGAAAAGGAGAGGAAGAAAACATCTTCCCTTTCCAAGAAGACGCGGATGTGATGTTTAACTCGGCTTTGTTTTATGAACTAGGCGTTCTTAAAAAGCATATTGAGCCTTTGTTAAGACAAGTGAATGCCTCTTCTAAATATTATCCGGAGGTTAAGCGACTACTTAAGTTTCTAAATTATTTCGTGATTATCCAAGATGAAGAAAACATACCGAAAACCTCAATACTTCGTGAGTTCATCGGTGGTAGCACGCTGCATTAGTCGATTAAGGAGGGACGGTCATGGAACTAGAGATAAAAAAAATTATTGAAGATAATCGCAAGTACATTGAAGAGGGGGTTTTGCCAGGGTACATTCCGGAATTGAAAAAAGCCAAGAAAGAGGCCTTGGGAATGAGTGTGGTGACTCTGGACGGCAAGGAGCATCATGGGGGAGACTACCAGTATAAATTCACGATTCAAAGCATTTCCAAAGTAATATCCTTACTCCTAGCCCTGGAAGAAAAAGGAGAAGAGTATGTTTTCCAACGGGTGGGAATGGAGCCTACGGGAGACCCTTTTAACTCCATGGTAAAACTCGAGACGGTGATGCCTTCAAAACCTTTCAACCCAATGATTAATGCAGGGGCTATAGCCATAAGTTCCATGTTGGAGGGAAGAAGCTCCATGGGAAAAGTGGAGAAACTCCTTGCTTTTTTCAGACAAATCACCGGTAATCCGGGGTTGACCATTAATGAGAATGTTTATCTTTCTGAAAAAAGAACGGGAGATCGAAACAGAGCAATGGCATATTTCATGAAGGACGTGGGAGTCATTGAAAAGGACGTGGAAGGAAGTCTCGATGTTTACTTTAAACAATGCTCTATTGAAGTGACTACCAAAGACATTGCTAGAATCGGCGCTTTTTTAGCTAATGACGGGGTTGATATCAAAACAGGAGAGGCCTTGGTGGATAAAAAACATATCAAAATTGCCAAAACCTTTATGTTTACCTGCGGCATGTATAATGCTTCAGGAGAATTTGCCATTAATGTAGGAATACCTGCTAAAAGCGGTGTGGGTGGAGGGATCCTGGCAACGGTGCCGGGAAAGATGGGCATCGGAATTGTCGGCCCCTCCTTGGATGAAAAGGGAAACAGTGTTGCCGGTGTCCAGATGATTAAAGATTTTTCGGAAAAATACCAATTATCCCTATTTTAAGATAATAGACTTTGACAAAAACCTTAAAAAGTAATAAAATTAGAGATAATACATATTATTTGTTTTATACATCTAATAATTTCCATATTTACTATAAAAAAATAAGGTGGTAACGTTATGAAGGATATTATGGTTTTGAGAGAGCTAGAACAGATCAAGGCAATCAGTCATTCCTACCGAGTGGAAATTCTCGAGTGTTTTGAGGGGGATGAACCTCAAACGGCGAAACAAATTGCTGAAAAACTGGAAGAACCCCATGCGAAGATAAACTATCACATCAAAAGTCTACTCAAAGTCGGCATTTTAAACTTGGTGGATGAACGGGTAAAATCGGGGATTGTAGAAAAGTACTATTTGCCGGCGGCAAAGGTTTTGATGATTGATAAGAATTTTATAAAAAACGGTGGAGATGAATTAGCCCAATCCATTAACCAAGCTTATATTTCCATATTTGAGAAGATTAACAGTGACTTCTACAAAAACATCGAAATCACCGAAGCATCGCGATTTATCAATCAATACAGTGATTATTATCTCACCAAGGAAGAGGCCAAAGAATTAATGAAAAAGGTTGAAAATGTAATGGTGGATTTTTTAGATGACAAGAGGAAAAATAATCGTGAAGGAGTGATTCCATACAATTTTGCGGTTTTAGGTTTGAGTAAGGATGCACGGGGTAAAAAAATAGTAACAGAGGAAGTGGAAGCGGTAGACGGGAATGATAACAATTAAGCTATAATCATGAAGATGCATTCCGGATAGTGAAGCCCTCGAAGGTATAAGGAGGGATTTGGATATGGAAAAAAAAACAAAAGACAAAACCGTTGTTTTTTTAACAGTGGCTGTTATTTTATTAACATCTCTTGTGCTTATGGACACTTACCTTTTTTCCACGGTCACCGTGAGAGGAGATTCCATGAACCCCTCTTTATATTGTGGAGACCGACTACTGGTGGATATTAGTTCAAGGGCCCTTAATGAAATTGAATATAAGGACATTGTTATTTTCGAATCCCCGGATGATCCCGATCAAAACTTTGTCAAACGGGTTATTGCTACAGAAGGCCAGGAGTTTACCATTTCGGAAGGAGAGTTGATCGTCGACGGAGAAAATCTTTGTGAAGAGTATATCCAGTGCGATGAGTATCGATTCAAAAACTACAGTCATGTCAGTGGCGTTGTACCGGAAAACAAGGTATACTTACTAGGAGACAATCGCAATTCCAGCAACGACAGCAGAAATTTCGGTTTTATAAGCACCAACTGACTTCGCGGTAAAGTTGTGGCCAAGTTTTGGCCCATAAGTGATAGACAATTGTTAAACCAGTAGTTTCGTCGGAAAAAAATAGTTATGTGAAGATGGTGACAGGTACAGGAGATGAAAAGTTTCAAAAAGACGAAAGACAGGATGATAAGTAAATGAAAGTAGGAAAACAACAGATTATTAATAAGGCCAAGCTTGCGGGATTTCCTATTGTCGGGTTCCTTAAACCCCATTACTTTAGAGACTTAAAAGCTTTGCTTGACAGATACGTCAACGAAGGCTATGCCCTTGTGTTCACTAAAGAGGGCATTGAGAAAAAATGCGACCCTTTTTTAACCATGGAAAATTGTAAAACCATAGTGGTGTTAGGGGCTCCTTATTACTCAAAAACCCGGGAAGAGGAAAGCGCCGATGATAAAGGCGGTGTATTTTGTGGTAGACTTGCCAGAACCGCCTGGGGAGAAGACTATCATCGGGTCCTCCACCGAAGGATGGAAAGATTGGCGGAAGAGTTGGGGGAGGTAACCCCTGGATTATCATATCAGTCCTATGTAGATACCGGACCCTTGGTGGATCGTTATTTAGCCTCTAAAGCAGGTTTAGGTTTCTATGGTTACAACAATCTTTTTTATCACCCCAAATACGGATCCTACGTGTTTTACGGATATATGTTAATTGATCAAGAAATGGAAGGCCTTGAAGATAAAGGCAATATACCAAAAAAGGGGGCGCTATGTGAAAATTGCAACAAATGCATAAAGTCATGTCCGACAAAGGCTATTGAAAAACCCTACCGGCTCAATGCTTCCCGTTGCTTAAGCGGCATTCTTCAAAAAAAGGGGGTGCTATCCGACAAAGAAAAATCCATTATTGGTAATCGAATTTATGGTTGTGATGTTTGTCAGCAGGTCTGCCCCTACAATAATGAGGTGGAGATGTATTCAGATTCTTCATTCTTACCGGACAATCCACCGGCGTGGCCGGATTTAATCGAGTTGCTGGGGTTATCCAATAAAGAATTCAAAAAAATCTACGGGAGCAATGCCAGTGCTTGGAGGGGAGCAAGGGTATTGAAAAGAAATGCATTGATCGTCCTCGGAAACACCGGAGACTCTGAAGCGATTCCATATTTAACCCCTTTTTTGAATGATTCCAGAGAGGATCTGCGGGATGCGGCTCGATGGGCATTGAATAAACTTGAAAACGGGCTTGGTTAATAATTTTAATTTTACAACATTTTTAAAAATGAGGAGAAATCCTCTTTTTTGTTGTATGATATAATTGGTAGCGGAACTTAGGTATTTTTTTAACAAAAATATTCTTTAATCAAAATTAAATTTTCTAGAAGGAGGATGTTTATGAGTCAGTCTATGAAGGTTGTTATGAAGGAAAAAACGGAAAAAGGTGCGGTTTTTTCAACCAAAAGCAAGCCGATCCCCAAAAGTAATGAGGTACTTGTGAAGATCCATGCCACATCCATTTGTGGCACCGATGCCCATATTTACAACTGGGATGAGTGGTCTCAAAGTCGAATCGAACCTCCCTATGTGATGGGACACGAGTTTGCCGGTGAAGTTGTGGAAATTGGGGACGATGTAAAATCCATCAAACTGGGGGATATTGTTTCGGCGGAGACCCATATTGTTTGTGAAGTGTGTGAGTTTTGCAAAACCGGTCAAGCCCATATTTGTAAAGATACTCAAATTTTAGGAGTAGACGTGGATGGAACCTATGCCGAGTATGTAGCAATCCCGGAGGCCAATGCTTGGGTGAATCCGAAAGGAGTTGACCCGGCTTATCTAGCGATTCAAGAGCCTTTGGGAAATGCAGTGCATACCGTCATGGAAGGAGAAATCGTCGGGAAGTCCATAGCGGTTGTCGGTTGCGGCCCCATCGGGATTATGTCCGTAGCGGTTGCAAAAGCAGTAGGAGCTTCTAAGGTAATTGCCATAGAGGTTAATGAATATCGATTGAATTTAGCAAAAGAACTAGGGGCTGATGTAGTGATCAATCCTATGGAGGAGGATCCGATTCAACGGGTATTGGATGAAACCGAGGGATTGGGTGTGGATATTGTAGCGGAAATGTCAGGGAATGCCAAAGCCATTGACCAAGGGTTAAAATATTTAAAGCTCGGGGGAAGAATGTCCATGCTGGGTATACCTAACGATAAAATTTCCCTGGATGTAGCCAACGACATTGTATTTAAGGGAATTACCATCCAAGGAATTGCCGGTCGAAAAATGTACAAGACCTGGTACCAAGTAAAGGGACTGATTGAGTCCGGTAATTTAGACTTGGAGCCGATTATTACCCACCGCATGCCAATGGAGGACTTTGAAAAAGGCTTTGAATTGATGGAGTCGGGAAATTGTGGTAAGGTGGTATTGTATCCCGATCCGACGATTCTGGAAAAGCATAAATAATTCTACCGTTTATCAAACTGAAGGGATCATACATTACAAAAAGAAGCAGGGACAAGGAGGCCAATACATGTCAAACGTTCATGAGTTACAATTTAT
>CAZTIJ010000172.1:0-5332 GCA_964613365.1 uncultured Clostridiaceae bacterium
AGTGGGGGAAGCCGTCGGTATAGAGATGCAAGAATACAACGTAGACTTTTGGTTAGGCCCCGCCATGAATATTCATCGAAATCCACTTTGCGGCCGTAATTTCGAGTACTACAGCGAAGATCCTTATCTTACGGGAAAGATGGCCGCGGCTGCCATTCGCGGGTGTCAAGAGTTTAGCGGAGGCAAAGCAATCATAAAACATTTTTCCGTAAATAATCAAGAGGGAAATCGACACCGAGTGTCAAGTAATATCAATGAACGAGCCCTTCGAGAGATTTATCTTCGGGGATTCGAGATTGCTATTAAGGAAGGTCGGCCCAAGGGGGTTATGACCAGTTATAACCGTATTAACGGAATTTACACCGCCAACAGTTATGATTTGTGTACAAAAATCCTTCGAAATGAATGGGGGTTTGAAGGGATGGTGATCACAGATTGGTACGCGACGGGTAAGGACTTTGCAGATCCTGCACAATGTATAAAAGCTGGGAACAATCTGATCATGCCGGGGAAAAGATCGGATAAAAAAAGGATACTTCGCAGTCTAAAGAAGAAGGATTTGGACCTAAAAGACCTTCAGCGCAGTGCCCAAAAAGTCTTAAGAGAGATTTTGGATATCCAAAGATGACTTGCTATGTACCAGGGAGTTAGCTTTCTGGTACATTTTGACTGCAAATTTGATAAACCCTTATTACACTTTTGCACGGTTGTTTTAAAACCGTCTGTGTAGTATACTAAAAATTCAAAGAAGGGAAAGTAGGTGGTAAAATGGGGAGACATTCAAGAAAGCTGGATATTCTTAATGCTGCTTCAAAAATTGTAAATGAGCGGGGGATTTTTAACCTGACCCTAGAGGCTGTTGCAGAAGAAGCCGGGTTTAGTAAAGGAGGGCTATTGTATCATTATCCCACAAAGGAAGCGTTGTTACAGGGGATGGTGGAACATTTGGCCAGCAACTATGATGAGAAGGTGAAAAGTGATGAGAATCAACAGTCTAAAGAGCCGGGGAAATGGATTCGATCTTATGTAAATGTAACCTTTCACGAAACAGAAGAAAACAAGCATAAAAACGCAACTCTGCTTGCAGCAAAAGCAGTGGATGCTGAACTGTTAGATCCTGTGCGGGAAGTTTATGAAGGTTGGAAGAAAGATATGGCAAAGGATCGGATCGACCCTATAAAAGCATCGGTTATCCAGTTAGCAGCCGATGGTATTTGGTTATCAGAACTCTTTGATATCAATCGAATGGACGAGGATAAAAAAAATCAGGTTTTTCAATTTTTAATGGATTGGTCCCGGGAATCGGTTAATGAACAGTGAAAGTTTCGAATCTAAGGAAATATTTTTGAAAAGACCGGTTAAAAGGCTTGGGAATCTTCTTCAAAGAACTAAAGATTTCTTCTGTTAAGAAGGGGTCTTTTTTTTTATCTTTATAATTCCTGCGAAAAATTTATTATCGAGGAAACCCTTGTATTTGCAAGATTAATTGACTTTCTTCAAAAGGAAAATCGAGATTTGAACTTGAAAGGTATTCCCGAAGATGTTATAGTCTTAAACAGATTAATAAACCGTCTGGATGGTATAGTAAAAACAAAAGGAGGCAACATCATGAAAAAAATATTATTAACCGCAGCGATAACCGGTGCAGGGGAAACAACGGATAAGAACAAAGATGTTCCAGTAACCCCTGAAGAAATTGCAGACTCCGCAATTGCGTCGGCGAAGGCCGGAGCAACCGTTGCACATATTCATGCCAGGGACCCGAAAACCGGAGGCATTAGCCATGACATAGAGCACTATGAAAAAATCGTCGATCGAATTAGAGCTTCGTATACCGATGTGGTCATTAACATAACCGCCGGTGGTGGTGGGGATTTCATTCCAAGTTTGGACACCCCGGCAGCCGGTGGGACAGGGACACTGATTCAAACTCCTGAGGAACGGCATAAACCTGTGGGAGAATTACTACCGGAAATGTGTACTTTGGATTGCGGCAGTGTTAACTTTGGGGATATGGTCTATATGAGTCCAACTTCATGGTTGGAAAAACAGGCAAAGCTCATTCAAGAAAGTGGTGTAAAGCCGGAGATAGAATGTTTTGACACAGGTCATCTCCGTTATGCAAAGCATTTAATTAAAAAAGGTTTGATCGACGGAGATCCCATGTTTCAGTTTTGTCTGGGGATTCCCTGGGGAGCTGAAGCTGATGTGGAAACCATGATGTATATGAAAAATAAGCTTCCGAAAAACGCTAGCTGGTCCGCTTTCGGAATCGGTTCGAAACAGTTTCCTGTGGCCCTGCAAGCGGCCCTGTTGGGAGGAAATGTTCGGGTAGGCCTTGAGGATAACCTTTACTTGGAAAAGGGGGTCCCTGCAAAAAATGAAGAACTGGTGGATAAAATGGGAAATATTCTGGAACAAAACGGGTATTCCATATTGTCACCACAGGAAGCCCGTGCGTATTATCAACTAAGAAAAGTAAAATAGGAGGTGGGAATATGGATAATACCAATACCAAAATAGGCGTCGTCGGCACCGGTGTAATTGGTAATGGATGGATTGCAAGGTTTTTGGCGAAGGGTTATAATGTAGTTGCTTTCGATCCCGCTGAGGATGCGAAAACAAAAACCCATAACTTATTGAAACGGATCTGGCCGACCCTGGAAGCCCTGGGTGTTTGTAAGGATGCGTCCATGGATAGGCTGCGATTTGTAAGTACAATAAAAGAGGCGGTTGAAAATGCGGATTATGTTCAGGAAAATGTACCGGAGCGTGAGGAACTGAAAAAGCAGGTTCTTCAGGAGGTGGACAAGCATTTAAAGACCGATGGAATCATTGGTTCCAGCACCTCGGGAATTACAGCCACCACCCTTCAGCAGGGATTGAAAAATCCCGAAAGGCTGATTGTGGCCCATCCCTTTAATCCGGTGTATATTTTGCCCCTGGTAGAGGTTGTAGGGGGCAAAAAAACCGATACAGCCGTAATCCAGGAAGCGAAGGGGCTATTTGAGGCCATTGACATGAAACCCCTGGTCATCCATCAGGAAGTTGAAGGCCACGTAGCGGATCGATTAATGGAAGCCCTTTGGCGAGAAGCTCTGCATATCGTAAATGACGGCATAGCCACAACCGATGAAGTGGACCGGGCAATAACCTATGGAGCCGGTCTGCGATGGGCTCTGATGGGCCCTTTTATGACCTTTCATATGGCTGGAGGAGATGCGGGGATGCGCCATATGCTTGAACAATTCGGACCGGCACTAAAACTTCCCTGGACCAAGCTGGTTGCCCCGGAACTTACGGAAGAGTTAAAGGAGCGGGTGATCGAAGGTTGTGAGAGTAGCGGACAAGGCAAATCTATAGCGGAGCTGGAAGAAAAGCGAAATGAATTCCTTGTGAAACAACTGGAGCTGGTGTCCGATTACTGGCCCTTGTTTAATAAAACGGAGTAGGAGCAAAGATTATGACGAATAAAACGGTAAACAACTTAAAAGAAGGCAGTTTCCTATGCCTTTGGAAGGTACTGCCAACGTCCGTGGACTATAATGGACATATGAATGATGCCGAGTACGGAAGAATTTTCAGTAGAACTTTGGACTATTGGATCGATGCCCTAGGACTGGATGAAAGAGGGAAAGAGGGCTATAACTATACCTTTTTTACCCTGGAGGCCCATATCTGTTATTTAAAAGAGGTCAATGAAGGTGAAGACCTGACCGTATTTCCCCAGGTGATCGATCGGGACGAAAAGCGAATTCATCTGATGATGATTATGAAGAATGCTGAAAAAGAGACGGTGGCCACCAGTGAACAGATGGTGATGGGTATGGATAAAACCACGAGCCGCCCGGCTCCATTCCCCAAACCCATGAGTGGAAGTTTAGAGGAATATTATTATGGACAAAGGCATTTGCCGATCCCGAAGGAAGTAGGAAGAAAAATTGGAATTCGAAGAAAATGATCATCGATTTTTCTAAACCGATTAATCGAAAAAATTAAACAGGAGGAGAAGGTATATGAAAAAGAAATTAATTCTAGGAGTAGTATTGATCACCCTATTATTGTTCACCGCTTGTGGAGGTGAAAACGGAGAAGAGGCAGTGGAGATTACCTTTGGGGTAACCCCTTGGACCAGTACTGTGCCTCCAACAGAAGTCGCGAGTCTTATCATTCAAGAAATGGGCTATGAAGTATCCTATATGGAAACCGATGCCGCAGGGGTTTATATGGGTCTGGCCGGAGATGACAACGACATATTTATGGATGGCTGGATACCTGCCCATGAAGTGTATTTTGAGACCTACGAGGGCGAGGTGGAAAGTGTTTCCATCAGTTATGATGAAGCGGAGCAAGGCTTCGTAGTACCGGAATATATGGAGGATATTAACTCCATCGAAGATATTTTAGGAAATGAAGAGCTTTTTAATAATGAGATGTACTCAATTGAAGATGGAGCCAGTATTACGGAAGTAATTGACGAGTTAATTGAAGGTTACGGGCTTGAACTGACGCAGGTTAATTCTTCGGAAGCCGCCATGATCGCTCAGGTTATGAGAAATATGGATAATGAAGAACCGGTGGTATTTTATGGATGGAGACCTCATACGATGTTTAGAAACCTTGACATTAAGTTAATCGATGATGATCGAGGTTATTTTGAAGAATCCTCGGTACATGTTGTGGTGGATAAGAAATTACAGGAAAAAGCCCCCGATGTATATGCATTTTTGCAAAACTGGAGTATCGATATCGGTGATGTGGAGGAAATGATTGTGGAAATTGAAGATGAAGGAAGAGATCCTGAAGAAGTCGCCCGGGAATGGATCGATAACAATCAGGAAAAAGTGGAAGAAATGACCAATAACTAGTACAAAGCCCAAAATGAACCTTGGGGTTCTGTGATGTACTCCCTTTATGATAGGCAGTTAAAATACATGACTGTTTATTATGAAGGGAGTTTTGCTATGCTTACTGAAAGAAAAATAAATCCGTAGGCAAGAAGGAATTTTGGACTTAAGTGTAGAATTAATGAAATAGGTAATGCTTAAGCTTAACTCTTATTCATTAATTCAACGACAGGAGGTAATGCAATGGAGGAAAAGAAATTACTGAAACGGTGGGAAGTGGAGGAATCGTTAACCTGGGATCTGACGAGATTGTATAAAACCCCGGAGGATTTTGAGAAAGAATTGAAAACCTTCGTACCTAAAAGCGAAAGGATTCAACAACAATATGAGGGAAAAATAAATACCCCTGAGGCTATTGTAAGCTGTCTAGAAGAGTATGAAGCCCTTTTGCAGAAAACTTCGAAAGCAGGTAATTTTTGTTTTTT
>CAZTIJ010000173.1:0-5312 GCA_964613365.1 uncultured Clostridiaceae bacterium
ATCCATTACATATGTTAAAATTATAGTAGAGGTGATCGGTATGTCTGAAATGCATAGTGGACGTGGGTACGTCTATACAATTCAGTATCATTTGGTTTGGTGCGTAAAATATCGGCAAGCTATTTTGCGGGGACAAATTGATGCAGATGTTAAAGAGCTACTAAAGAAAATCGCTTTGGATAACGATATTCAAATTATTGAGATGGAATCCGAGCTACTTTGTAGCTACCGTTAGTGAAAATACCGAAGAACAGATCCGGAGCTATATAAAAAGTCAGAAAAAGAAATGAGGGAAAGGCCGTGCTGCGACACAAAGCGTATAAATTTAGAATTTACCCTAATCAAGAGCAAGAGATTTTAATTGCTAAAACCATGGGTTGTTCTCGATTTGTCTATAATCATTTTTTAAGTTTGTGGAATGAAGAATATTCTAAAACCGGTAAAGGGTTAACCTATCATGCCTGCTCGGCAATGATTCCTCAAATGAAAAAGAATGAAGATACTATTTGGCTAAAAGAAGTGGACAGCATTTCTCTTCAGTCCTCCGTAAAAAACCTTTCCGATGCTTTTTCCCGTTTTTTCAAGAAACAAAATAAGAGACCGCAATTCAAAAGTAAAAAGCACCCGGTGCAAAGCTATACGACGAAAAATGTAAACAACAGTATCGCCGTTGTTGATCGCTTCATTAAATTACCGAAGTTAGGCCTTGTAAAGTTTGGGAAAAGTCAACACCCGAAGGGTAGGGTGCTTACTGCTACCATCCGAAAAATGCCAAAGGTTAAATAGAATCCAGAACCGTAGGGACTACGGGGATAGCTTGGTAAATAAGAGAAACCGCTGTGAGTAAAGAAGTAAGCTTGCAAGTACGCTCTGTTCCCAAGAATCTCATGACTTTAGTCATGAGAGGTGCAAGGAATTTGTATAGGGAAAAAAACAAAGGGAAGGCGTGAGAGGATGGATCGTGATTTAAGCTATTGGAAGGAACGTTGGAGGGAAGAGGAAGGGGAACGGTGTGATCAGCAGGGATTTTGGGATAATCGGGCGGATTTTTTTAACGGAAAGGTATTTACCGAAGAAAAAATCGGCAGTGATATTGTAGATCATTTAAAATCGAAAAATATGTTGACCAGGGAAATGGAGGTGCTGGATATCGGGTGCGGTCCCGGAAAACATACCTTGCCCCTGGCTCAAGAGGTAAAAAGGGTTACCGCCCTGGATATATCAGAGAATATGTTGGAGCATTTACGAAAAAACATGAAGAAAACGAAGTTATTCAACATCGATCCTCTGCATCTTGACTGGAAAGATGCGGATTTGAAAAAGCTGCAATGGGAAAAGGCCTTTGATTTAGTGTTTGCTTCCATGACCCCCGGGGTCTTTAATTATGAAACCTTGGAAAAAATGGTCAAAGCCGGTAAACAATATGGCTATCTCAGTGGTTTTGTCAAAAGAAAAGATGAAATAGGGGATGAGATATTTCGTTGTTTTCAGCGCAGCCACGGAGTATCTGCAAAAAAGCAGAATAAAGTATACTACGCCTTTAACATCCTTTGGCAATGGGGCTATACCCCGGAGGTGGAGTATATTCATAGAACCTGGGAGGATGAGTTTACCCCGGAGGAGGTCTATGCTCTTTATCGGGATAAACTCTCCGCTGTAACCACCCTTCGTGAGGAGGACAGGAAAAAAATTAAGGTAATTCTGAATAGTTTTGAAGAGGAAGGAAAGATTACTGAAAGAACCGAAGTAACCCAGGGACTACTTACGTGGAGACTATGAAGCTTCCATAAAAGAAGCAAATATTCTATCCGAATCCCTTCTTTGCTACCAACGAAAAATCTCCCCTCCATAGATGTGGGAGGGGAGAGAGACGCTGTTACTGAAACTACTCTTCGTTTCCAAGGATATAGTCCACTTTATCCCGATTGTTTTCAATCCATTCCTCCGCCAGATCGATAAAGGGGACGTCATTTTCTTCATGCTGATACATGATTTCCTCTAAATCTTCAACATCGATGCTCCATCGGGAAAGGATGTCATAAACTTCGGGATGTTTTTCCTCAATCCCGTCGTAGGAGATGACGTAAACATTATCGGATTTAAAGTAATCGTCCTGGCCTTCCAGGAATTTCAGGTCGAACTGGGTAAACATGGAGTGGGGTCTCCAACCCAGGAAAATCACCGGTTCCTCCCGTTCGATAAACCGCACGGCATTGGCCATCATCGCCGATTCACTGGATGAAACATACTCATATCCTTCCAAACCGTAATCCTCCATCATTTCCATGGAAGTTTCCGTCATCCCGGAACCGGGGCTCAAACCGATGATCTGATCGGTATACTTTTGGGAATTTCCCACAAGGTCATCGATGGAGTCGGCATCTACATAGGTGGGAACAACCCAACCCAGGGGCACATCCTCATAGCTGGTAGCCACTTTAATCAGGGATTCTTCATACTGGGCCCAAAGATGCTCTTCCGTATGGGGGAGCCATGCATCCATGAAGAAGTCGATGTTTTCGTTATCCAGTCCCATGAATATCAAGGGCTGATCCGCATGGGTTTCATCGGTTTCATATCCCGCTTCTTCAAGAATCAGCCGAATAATATCCGTGGGAACTCTAGTGGAGCTCCAGTTGGACATCCCGAATACGATGGGCTCATCACTGGCACCTTCCGTTGTGTCAGGAGCCTCCTCTTGATCATTACAAGCGAATAGCAAAGTCGCAGAAAGCAGTAGAGCCGTCAAAATCAAAGCTGTTTTTTTCTTTTTCAAACCGATAAACATTTAAATTTCCTCCTTTGAATTTTGTAAAATATCTGTAAAAAATGGAGTTTCCGTGAAGTCTTCATTTTGGCCTTAACGATGTTCCGAGGGATCAAGCTTTTTAAACACCGCCCGCATATTTTCCGGGGTGAAGTGCAGGGTGTCGGGAGCTTGGGATTTCCAAGAATGATATTTCTCTCCCTTTAATCGCTGAACCATGTGGACACTATTGTAGATCTCAATCCCGTACACCCAGTTGGCCATAATCAAGATGGAGGCCATATGTGCCCCTTCGTTGGTGGTGCTGCAAAGGTCCTTTACCAGGTGAATGCGGTAGTCCTTAAAAAATCCGTCAAAGACGGAAGTCATCAGGCAACCGTCGGTCACCAGACCGCCAATGATCAGATCCTCAACATTAAGACTTTTTAACATCAGATCCAGGGAGGTTTCATAAAAACCGCTCCAACGATACTTATCAATAACCAGGTCGTTGTTTTTCGGAGCCACGGCATCGATGATTTCCACCGCTTCGGTATCGGAGCGGTAAAACTTTGGGTGTCCTTTTTCATCCACAGGATCCATATAAGGTAGTCCCAATCCGTCCCTCCGATTTATTTGACGGGTGTAGATGACGGGGATGTCATTTTTTCGACATTGATCAATGAGATGCCGGGCGTTTTCAATGACCGAATCCAAGCCTTGGATTCCATACTGGCTCTCATTTTGCAAATCGATCAGTAATAATGCGGTGTTTTCTCTTTTCATTGCAATCTCCTCTTTCATACCGTAAATTAGGGCGAGACTCTTCAATCCTCGCCGGATTGTTTCTTGTTCGGAAGGGGGTAATGCTTAAAGAATTCCCCGCTTTCCATATCATCAATGATTGTTTTGGTCCATTGAAAATAGGAATCCGTATCAGCCAGAAGTTCCAGATCCCGTTGGGCTTCCCGGCGTATTTCCGAAGACCGGGCATTTTCCGAGAGTTCCTTAAGTTTCGGTCGGACGTTGCTGCTGGCATTTAACGTGATGCTTCGTTCCAGACGGATGTTTTTGACGAAAAAAGTGATAAAGTTTTTAACAAAGTCCTTTTCCGCAATGTAGTGGTCTTTTCGATCCCCTTTTTTCCAAACCTTGATAATCATTTCCGTTTCCAAGAGTTCCCGAAGTCCCGTGCTGACGCTTCCCTTGCTCATGGCCACGGCATCTTTGATTTCATTTAAAGACATGGGGTCGTCGGAAAAGTACAGTACGCCGTAAATCCTCCCCACCGAAGGGGTAACCCCGTATATCACCATGGTTTGAGCGATAGCACTGATAATGATATCTCTGGATTCTTGAATTTTTTTTTGCTCCTGATCCATGATTCCACCTCCTTGTTAAGTTCAATTCATTCAATACAAAATGAACACTGATATCACTATAAGGGAGTTCTTCTAGAATGTCAAGTTTTTTTGCAGATGAAAGGAGGAGGAGATTTTGTCTCTTATTTTATTATACAAAGAAGGATATCCGGGACCCGGCGTCGAATTAAGTTATTATCAACAGGAACAGAGAATTATTGACTCCGGGAAACCCTGGGAAATACCGTGTGAACAGAGATGAATCAGGAAATATATTTATAAAAAAAGGAGGAGAAAGATGAACCGATTAAACATAGTAACCTTAGGTACAAAGGACATCGTGAAATCCCATGAGTTCTTTAAAAAGTTAGGGTTCGATACTTCTGTCAGTGGGGAAGCATCAAATCCCGATATCATTTTTTTTAAAAATGAAGGGACTCGAATAGCTCTTTACCCCTTGGAAGATCTGGCTAGAGATGTGAACCAAGAAAGTCCCCCGAAAATCGGCCAAGGTTTTTCGGGGATAACCTTAGCCTATAATGCTAAGTCCAAGGAAGAAGTGGATCAAATCATGGAAAAGGCGGAGTTCGCCGGTGCGGTCATCGCAAAAAAACCACAAAAAACCGATTGGGGCGGTTATGGGGGTTATTTTATAGACCTTGACGGCTATTATTGGGAAGTGGCTTACGGAGCCCTTTGGGAGTTTGATTCAAACAATATGCTGGTGATCGAGGATGAGTAAAGGGGCGGGTTCCATGAACTGGATCATGAGAATGGAAAGAGAAGAGGATTTTGAAAAGGTGGAATTTCTCACAAGGGAAGCCTTCTGGGACCTTTATGGTCCGGGCTGTGACGAGCATTTGATTGTTCATAAACTGAGAAAAACGCCGGCTTTTGTGAAGGAACTGAGTTATGTGGCAGAGAAAGACCAAAATATTATCGGCAATGTGATTTATACCCTGGGGAGAGTCCTTGGTGACCATAATCAAGAGCATGAGGTTTTATGTATGGGACCCATCAGCGTGTTACCGGAGTACCAAGGAAAAGGCATTGGTTCGGGATTATTAAAAGTAACCCTGAAAAAAGCCAAAGCAATAGGATACAAAGGGGTGGTGATTTTCGGCGATCCCAATTACTATCGGCGGTTCGGCTTTGAAAATGCCGAAAAATATCATATACAAACCGCTGAAGGAGAGAACTTTGAC
>CAZTIJ010000174.1:0-2703 GCA_964613365.1 uncultured Clostridiaceae bacterium
CAAAAAATATATTTGCGTGAAGTCCAGCGGTTGAGACGCTCTTTGGAGGAAGCAATCACAAAAAAAATTGATCGAGATCATAAATTAATTGTAATGCTTCATTATCCCCCCACGAATGACCAAAGGGAGCCTTCATTGTTTACCGAAGTCCTACAAGCTTTTGAGGTGGATTATGTGGTATATGGACATCTCCATGGGAAAGAATCCTTTGATGCTTCTTACAAAGGAGAATATAATGGAATAAAATATATATTAACTTCCAGTGATTACTTAAGTTTTGAGCCGATACTAATCATAGAATAAGGTCTCTGCATATTGCAGAGACCTTTTTCTATGACGGTTGTTAAAGGCGGTTCACTTAAGGGTTCCCGGTCATACAAAATTCTGGATCATCTTAGTTTGGTTAAATGTTTCTTAGATTTGATCACTGCTGCCAAGAACATTGCGTATTTTATGTTTAACCATGTTCTCAACTGCTTTTCGTCCCTCTCCCAAGTATTTTCGGGGATCAAAATTCCCGGGATGGTCATGAAGGTGTTTACGAATGGCAGCGGTCATCGCAAGCCGTAAGTCCGTATCTATGTTTACTTTGCAAACTCCATACTTAGCGGCTTCTTTAATCATTTCCTCGGGTACCCCTTGGGCGCCGGGAATATCCCCTCCGAAATCATTGCAGGTATTTACGCAATCCGAGAGCACTGTACTTGCTCCATGGAGTACAAGGGGAAAGCCCGGGAGCAACTCCGAGATTTTTGCTAATCGATGGAAGTCCAATTCCGGCTTTCCTTTGAACTTATAGGCACCATGGCTAGTTCCAATGGCAATCGCTAAAGAGTCCACGCCGGTTCTTTCAACGAATTCCTTGGCTTCCTCAGGGTTGGTATAAGTGGCATCCTTTGCATCGACGGAAATATTGTCTTCCACACCGGCAAGCTTACCAAGTTCCGCTTCCACCACTACTCCTCGAGGGTGTGCATAGTCCACGACCTTTTTAGTCAAAGCGATGTTTTCCTCAAAGGGCAAGTGGGAAGCATCGATCATCACGGAAGAAAACCCGTCATCAATGCATTGTTTGCAGATATCAAAGTCCTCTCCATGGTCTAGGTGTAAAACGATGGGGAGGTCCGTATCTTCAACTGCGGACTCTACGAGTTTTTTTAAGTAAATTGGATTTGCGTATTTTCTAGCACCGGCAGATACCTGTAGGATCAATGGAGATTGTTCTTCCTTTGCCGCAGCAACGATTCCTTGGATGATCTCCATGTTATTAACGTTAAAAGCACCGATGGCGTATCCTTTTTCATAGGCTTGTTTAAACAACTCTTTACTTGTGACTAATGGCATATAAAACCCTCCTAGTATGATTTATTTTACTTCATATATTATATCAGATATTACATAAAAATGAAGGATAAAGGCAGGTTTCCATAGGGATTTGCAAATAAATTTACATTTTACTAGGAATTTCAGCGGAAATAGAGTAAAATAGTGGGAGAGTAGAAAAAGTAACAAGAGCATCAAAAGAGATTTGAGGTGAAAGATGTATGAAGACCCATTTGCCAAATGTTCTAACATTCGGAAACCTTTCTTTGGGAATCCTTGCAATTCTTAGTGTGTTTTCAGCGGACTATACGTTAGCGTCGATTTTGATTATATTAGCGGCCTTTATGGATCGATTCGACGGACAGCTGGCAAGAAAATTAGACGTAGAAAGTGAAATCGGAAAGCAGCTGGACTCCTTAAGCGATTTGATATCATTCGGGGTAGCGCCGGCGATTTTGATTTGGAGCTACAGCCTGCAAAGCTTTGGTTTCATAGGAATTATTATTATCGTCATATTTGCAGTAAGTGGCGCCTATCGATTGGCTAAGTTTAACGTTACGGACTTTTCCGGAACCTTCAGTGGAATCCCAATCACTCTAGCTGGAGGGATTGTAGCTTTGATGACATTGTACTCCATTAATTATTCCATGCATGATTATGTGGTGCTTATTGCGGTGCCGATTCTTTCTTATTCCATGGTCAGTAAAAAAATTCACTTAAGAAAAAAATAAAGGCTCCTTCGGAGTCTTTGATTACGGTGACGGAAAACCAGTAAAGGGTGTTTAACGTGAAATATATTCCGGGAGAAAACATATTTGAGAAGTTTAAAGAAAAGCGGGAAAGTTTAATCATAATGTTGAAAAATGGCGATATTACTAAAAAAGAATATATTGAAGAAAGTTATTATTATATTCGAGAACAGGAAATTGTGCCGTTCAAAATCGTGGATAACTTTAATAAAGCCGTGTTTAATTATCAATACTACAACATGATGGCCAAATATTCCAAGATGCAGGCAAAAGAAATCCAAAAATTCGGGAAACATTTTCAGCAGATGAAAAAGCATTTTGAAAAGGTTAACTATTATTATCATAAAAAAAACCAGACTACGCTAAAGGCCCTGGAACTAAATGATTTTCAAAATGTTGAGGCCTACTACATTAAAGTCAAATCCAGGCATTTGAAAAACAAACTCTTTGAAATAGTATTTCATAAAGATGCCAAGGTGGTTTTTCATTCCAGCAGTGAATGGTTAGCGAAGCGGCTTGAGGAGGAAGGGGTTTTTACCTGTGGGAAAAAACAATCTGTTATTGAAAGTTACGTTAATGAACGGTATTAATTTACATGCTTGAATTTATCTGAAATGGGTAAAATAACAAT
>CAZTIJ010000174.1:2713-5266 GCA_964613365.1 uncultured Clostridiaceae bacterium
AATATCATACCTAAGCTACTATTAAAGTAAGCATCAACAAGTACAAATATCAAACCTTAAAGAAAGTGGAGGGTGATAAAATGTATAAGATTAAAAGTGCAGAGAAGTTTTTATGGGATGGTATTGACTTAGATGGCAAAAAGGTTTTGGAAGGAGGGACTAGCTGGGGAAACACTACGGATCTGATTGCTAAAAAAGTAAGGGAAAACCAGTGGTCTACAGAATTGATTTCCATAGATATCGATGACAGTCACTTTGAAGAAATCGAAGAACGTCTTCAAAATGATTTTAAGAACTTATCCCTCCGAAGGGGAGACCTTAGTAATTTGGATTTCATTGAAGATCAATCCATCGATGTAATCATCTGTAATTATACCTTATCCTCTGTAGATCAGTTTCCTATGCGGGCATTAAGCGCATTAAAAGAGTTTTATCGGATCATGAAACCTGGAGGAGACCTGTTAATCACTGAAGAAATGCCTATTTGGTCTGTGGATACTACGTCCTATCCCTATTGGTCAAAGAGACTTCGAATCATAAAAAGCATCAGTGTTCTTCGGGGGATGTCCTATTTTAACGAGATCCATCCCAATGATTTGGAAGTATCTTTAGTTGCCGCTGGATTCAAAGACATTCTTTGGGATGAGTTTACAGAGAAGATTAATGCGGAAAGAGCAACTAAGTTTCTTGACAAAAGAAAACAAACCCTGATTAAAGGCTCCGATGATCTGGAGAATAAAAAAGTTAATGAAGGCCTGACGGAACTTACGGAAAAATTGGTCAAAGAATTCTCCGGGACCGAAGAATTTCCCGCCCCGGGCTATGTACTGAGAGCGAAAAAATAGTCTTACCAAGGAGAGGCCGAAGGGTCTCTTCTTTTATGAGGAAATTTAACGGAGTTAAAAACTATCGATGATGAGTAAGATTGGAAAGAATCAAGGTATGGACTATGGAATTTAAGAATCCTGCCATACTCAATGGGCACACTGAATAATGGAGATATGGAATGGAACAAGGAGGAATTTTAAGTGAAAAAAGGGTTAATGTACGAAGGAGTAGTGAAAAATCTTAGATATGGTGGAAAAAGTACTGTCTTGGTTGAAGGAAAGGAAGTGGAAGTGAAAAATGTGCTGCCGGGGCAACGGGTTCGTCTTCGGATAACGAAAAATCGAAGAAACAGAAAACAGGGAAAGGTAGTACAGATTTTAGAACCTTCACCTTTAGAAACAGAGCAAACCTGTAAGCATTTTGGTCGTTGCGGCGGATGTTTCATGCAGTCCGTTTCCTACGAAGAACAACTGAAAATCAAGGAAGAACAGATTCAAGATCTTTTCCGAATGGTAAGTATTGATGTGCAGGAGTTTCTGCCAATAAAGAAAAGTCCCAGGGTTTTTGAATACCGAAACAAAATGGAGTTTACCTTTGGAGATGAAAAAAAGAATGGTCCAATTACTTTGGGTATGCACAAAAAAGGCATGCACCATGACATAGTTACCGTGGATGACTGCCGAATTATGGACGAGGATTTCCGCAGAATTCTAACTGCAGTGCTGGAGTACGCTGAAAAACATGATTTGAGACAATACAATTCCATGAGACACGAAGGTTTTCTTCGTCACTTAGTGGTAAGAAAAGGACATTACACAAAGGAAATTATTGTCCATTTAGTGAGTTCTTCACAAACAAAACATGATTTTCATGACCTAGGAAAGGTTCTACAGAGCCTGGATCTTAATGGTGAAATCGTTGGATTCCTTCATTCTCTCAACGACGGTGTGGCGGATGTTGTTCAAAGTGATGAAATGAAAGTAGTCTTTGGACAAAAAGAATACCGGGAGAAACTCTTTGATTTAACCTTTGAAATTTCCCCTTACTCTTTTTTCCAGACCAATACCCTAGGAGCGGAAAGTCTTTATGAGGAAGTACTGGACTTTTTAGGCGACGTGGAAGGGAAAACGGTTTTAGATCTTTACTCCGGTACAGGAACCATCGCTCAGGTATTAGCTAGAGAGGCGAAAAAAGTTTTTGCCATAGAACTGGTGGAAGAAGCGGTGGCAAAAGCTGATGAGAACGCTAAGATCAATAACTTGAAAAACTGCACCTTCATTGCCGGGGATGTTAAGGAGAAAATGACAGAAGTATCGGAAAGACCAGATGCCTTAGTGATAGATCCCCCGCGGGAGGGAATTCATGATAAAGCCCTTCGAGACATTCTTTCCTACAAACTGGAGGAAATGGTCTATGTATCATGTAATCCCAAAACCCTGGTAAATAACCTAAAGTCTTTTCGGGAAGCGGGATATGTAGTGAAAAAGGTACGAGGAGTGGATCTTTTTCCTCATACCGCCCACGTGGAAGTGGTAACTCTGCTTACTAAAGAAATGTAGGCTTTCCAAAATAGGGATAGCCAAGGAATAGCCTAGGAAACTTCTTTGCCGTGGCGATTATGGGCAGTCGGGATTCAATTCATAAAGGGTGAATCCGACTTTTTCGGCAATGGATTTCATGTTATAATAGCAGTTGTCAGTGTTTTAAGGAGGATGAAAATGAGAA
>CAZTIJ010000175.1:0-5257 GCA_964613365.1 uncultured Clostridiaceae bacterium
TTGAAGGACCAGGATATCCTGAATGTAGAGAATGATTTCCTCATCTCCCACCACCCGAATAAGTCCTACCAATGAATCCTTATCCCATGCGCTGATTACCCTTAGGGATTTAGAGAGGGCTTTCATTAACTGCTCCGGTTTTTCAGTATAGGCGGTCCAGCCGGCATCTTTATACAGGTCTAACACTTTGCTTTTTTCTAAGGGTTCTGCTTTTTTATATACTATTTTTCCCATTGTTCAGTCCCTTTCCTCGTTAATCAGACAGTGTTATTTACTTTCCTCCGTCTAGTGTTCAGTCTTCTGATATTCTTCTTTTAACAAACCGAATAGGATCTCATCGTGATACTTCCCGTCGGTATAAACCATTTGCTGTCTTCTCCCTTCTTCTTTGCAACCGAGTTTTTTGAGCATTGTGGCGGAAGCCATGTTGTCATCCAGTACTGCACCATAGTACTTATTTAGTCTTCGTTCAAAAAATGCATATCCTAGGACGATGTCCATGGCTGCTGTGCCGTACCCTTTTCCCCGATGGTCCCGATCGATTTGCATACCGATACTGAACGTACCGTTTCTCTCGTCGATGGAGTTTAAGTTCACTCCCCCCACGGTCTCCCCCTTTAGATTTTCAATAGAAAACATAATCCGCTCTCCGTTGTCGTTGAAATTTTTAAAGTGTTCCACCATATTTTTTGCTTCCTGGGCGGTGGGGGGGAGTTCCACTTCGTAATTCAACAGCCGGCGTGCGGGAGTGTCGTAGCGGTTATAATAATGCTCTTCCCAGTCCGGCTCTTCCATCGCCCGCAAACGCACGGTATCATTTTGCCAATAATAGTTCTGATAGTTAATGTCTCTCATATTGATCACTCCTTAATTTTTTTATTATTTGTTTTTAATATACTGCTTAAATGTTAGACATTTTCAGCTGATTTACCACAAGGTTCAATCCTACGGAAATTTCCGGACGGATTAACCCATTGGAAAAAATGGATAGCGTAATGATACTTCGAATCAGCCGATGAGTAAAGTTTTACATATCGCTTCCGATTTTATAATATTATAAGGCAATATAATAAATCCTTGATGATTCTCCCCAAGGGTGATAACCCGTGGCCAAGTACTCAAAACCAAAATTTTCATAGTATCCCATGTGATCCGTGGCTAGATACAAATGTGCAAACCCACCGGCTTTGGCATCCTTTTTCGCAGCATCCAACAGCAAGGAAACGTAATTATTTCCCCGGTAGGCTTCTTCAATATATACTGCACAAACCCATGGATATAAGTCCATTCGACTGATAAAGTCATTGGTAATCAGTCCCGCACAGCCGATAACCTTTCCCCCGTCCATAAGCAGATACCAGTGGGGCAAAGGACTGGGGGTACTGATCGAATGGTTTATGCAGTCCTGGTATACCATCATGCTGTTTTCACTAGCCCATTTTTGTTGAGTGTATTCGATTGCTATTTTTCTTAAATGCGGATATTTTCTTAAAGATTTTACATTCATTTTCATCTTCCTTTCAGATCCTTTCACCTATCCTTTTAGTCAGATTTCTCTCCCTGATAAACTTGAACGGCCTTGCCTTCTATTATTTTCAACGTAACAAACTCTCTCTTATGCTCCGATGATCCCTCTAAGAACTCAATAAAATCCTCAGGAGTTATCGGTGCCCAGGATATTTCTGTAATCATATAGACTGAGGCTTTTTCAGCGAGTGGTACTTGTATCCTTTCTCCTTCACCACTGGTCTCTATCTCCAGCAGAACTTCCTCCCCGCCCTCATAATCAATGATATTTCCATACAGAGTTTTAATGCTGGGAATGGATTTCATTAATTCTTTCACCTGTTCCAATTCCATTTTTATAGCTTGCAGGGATTGTTCCAACTCCACGTTCCGTTGATAATGTTCCAAATGACTTAGGCGGCTCTCCAAACCGCTTATCTCTCTTTGTAGGTCAATAATTTCTACCGATTCCCCCTTTGAGAGTTCCTGCTCCCCTTTCACACTTTCAAGGTGGTTTGCTGCAATCAGAATCACTGCAAACATAATTATTATAGTAGCGGTTATAAGTAAAGCCGGTTTGCTTTTCATACTTTTCTCCTTTCAAACTTGTCATTTAATTACTTTAGGATTGATCTCATTAATTTTTACTGATATGATTATTAAACAAAAACATGTCTCCGAAGGTGCCATCGTCATATTGCGCATCCTTGTGTCCCTGAATCAATTGATAATCTCCCCGGGGCACCTCATCAATAATCCGGTCCCAAAACATAACCGGATCTTGATTCTTCGGATGCCTTTTTAACTGCCATCTTCCCTTGAAACGATTAAATATCTCAAGGGCAGCATAGCGAACGATCCCGACACGACGGTACTTATACATTACAAAAAACTCTGCCATGGAATACTCAATTTCTCCTTTTACCTCGGGATAATCATTGATCATCACAAAACCTGCCAACTGTCTTTCTAGCAGTTCAAAGTACTTTCACCGATTCTTATCTGTCCAATAATGGTCTAAGTACTGGTATCCATACAGTCCAAAGGGATTTACATCTCCGTTGTCATATCAAGAGAACTCGTAATCGTATTTTTTCAATAAATTTCTTAGAACTTAGTTTTCCTCTAGTTTTATGGCTTTTAACTCTAATTTCATGTTTTTCCTCCCATATAAGCTACGTATGGTTTCTGTTTATTCATTGTTGTTTATTACATAACCCTTCTCGAATTTTCTTTGCCACCCACTATCTAATAATTCTTTTGCGAAGCCGAAATATCTTTCCATAAAAGCCTCCTTTGAAGCGTTTTCCAAATCACTCCTGCTATTTTCTAAGCCATAAAGTAGCTTTGTCATCCCCTGGACTGAAGGACTTCCTTGATTTCACATCTCCCCAGGCTTCCATGATTTCCATGTCCAACTGTTTAATCATATCTAGGATCTCACTATATCCGATGGGATATTTTTGTATTTCCCAAGTATACTCCTTTGTCAATTTGTTGTTTTTATAAACTTCTAACCGTCTATGGGCTTTCCAAATCTTATTGACTCTATCTACATATACCGGCTTTGAATAAGCTTTCAACTCCATCCCATCCTTGCAGACTCCCGATGGGAAAGCCCTATTCTCCACGTTAACATTACACCAAAAGTCCGGCAGTTCTTTTTCAATGATATCAGAAGATATGAAAATATATCCGCCTTTTTTTACAGAATGATAGGCTTTTCTTAAGATCTTTTGCTGCTCATCCAATGTAGCAAATTCAAAAAAGAAGTTGCCACCCAAGATCACAGCGTCAAAGCCTCTCGGCCAGTTGTAACTCATAAGCTCTGCATGAATAAGGGATATTCTTTTTTCTACCCGATCATTCTCCTTTCCCAGCTTTTTCCTTAGCCGATTCAACATCATATTCGCTCCGTCCATTCCCGTAATCGCAACTCCCTCCTTGGCAATAGGTAGTAAGATTCTTCCCGTTCCGCAGAAGGGTTCCAATACATTTTCGCATTGATGCTCTCTTAATAATTCCATTATCAACTCCACGTCTTCTACTGTTGTTTCAACTTGGTCATAAATTTCTGCTATATGCTCTTCTACATCATAGGGGTTTTGTTTATTAATAATCAGTTTCATCGCCTCCACATTTTTAGTTTTTCTATCCTTTATTCCGATTTTTCGATTCATCTCCATAAACTCCTTAGTTCTGAGTTTATAGTGAACTGGAATAGTCCCATAATAGATAAATGCCCAATAAATCAATCAAAATGTTGGCTGACCGCTTCAAACTTAATACCTATCTCTTTTTTTCACTCCCGTTCAAACCAATATTTATGCTGCAAACCGAAGGTGCTCAAAACCCTGTCTTCCTTGCTATTTTCTATGGGCTCAATAATTTTGCCATAGTTCTCTCGATTACCCTTTTCCCCCGAATCCAGCTCCGGTTGATTCCTAAAAAAACCAAAGGGAATCAATATCCATCATTACCTGCATGATACCATTACAGACTTTCGAGTTGATTTCCTTGGCATTTTTAAAAATATGTGGAATAAAACCAAGTATTACATCAACATTTTTTTGTAGAGCTCCTGCTTTACCTCACCCATTTCTACAAGAGAAGACTTTTGCTTCTCCCATTTTCTAAACTCTTTAGAATAATTTGGTGATGCATAATCTTTTAGTAAACTCTTCATTAGCAAACAAAATCTATTCTCTTTGATCCTATACTAAGTATAAGGAAAGCCCTTTCAAAGTATAAGGGTATAGGGTCGGATTCCCACTCCGCCTTAAGACGGAACTTTAGCATTTTATAATTCATTAAAAAGCAAAAAAAGAACCACCCTTAGGACAAATCCACTATCCCTAGGTATGGTTCTTTAAGTATTTCTATTTTATTTCAATTCACTCGTTCTCTTACACTTCTTATTCCCCTGTTATTTCTTTTTCAGCAAACGTTCCAACAAACCGGGCTTTTCTAGTTCCGCTTCCCGTTCATAGACCTCGTCCAATTCAATATTGTGCTCCTTTACCAGGGTCAAAGCCTTTTCCTTATCTTTGAAATAAAGCCGGGCAGCAGAACCGCAACTGGAACTGAGGTCCCGGGGAACGGGAATCAGTTTTACCTCAATCCCTTCCCCCTTTAAGGCCTTTTCAAAGTTTAAGGCATGATAGGTTGTATGAAAGGTCATAATACAAATTCTATTATCCATCAAATCCCTACTTTTTTATTGTTAGTTGGTAGTCTTCTCCGGAAAGTTCGGATATGCTCACGTCAAAACCATTGTTCTCGGCATAACGCCGAATGTTTTCCACTGCTACCTCCAAATCAACCAGAACCTCTACCACTCCTCCATTATATTGATCCAAAGCCTTCTTTGTCAAGATCACCGGTTCCGGACAGGATCGTCCTCTAGCATCTACCTGATTCTTAGACATTGCTTTTCACTCCCCTTTCCATGGATACACTGCTTTGCGTTGCTAACACCGCAACTCCTAAAGTTACTACCAGTCCGATTATTACTGCCAATTGACCGTTAAAAGTGCTTCCCGCGGGACTGGATGCCAGACCGAAGTTATGAGCAAAGGCTGATCCGGCCACAAGACCCACAACGGTAATAATGGCGTCGGTATCTCCTTCACTGGCCAAAATAGTTTGTCGCAATGGGCAACCACCTAAAAGCACTGCAGTAAGACCCACTAAACTCATCCCCATAAAGTTCCATAAGTGATCGGTATGGGCAACGGGTTGTCCTTCAAAC
>CAZTIJ010000176.1:0-5073 GCA_964613365.1 uncultured Clostridiaceae bacterium
GGGAATGCTCTTTTGGCCAGAGTCGGAGCCTTTTATCATGATATCGGAAAAACGACGAAACCTTACTTTTTCAAGGAGAATCAGTTTGGTGTGGATAATCCCCATGACAAATTGAAACCGTTAAAAAGCAGCGCCATTATCACGGGGCATGTGACCGACGGAGTAAAAGTTGCCAAGGAACACAAGCTTCATAAAGAAATTGTGGATTTCATCAAATCCCATCATGGAAAGACCTTGGTGGCTTATTTTTACCATAAGGAAAAGGAAAAAAACAAGGATTTCCCAGATGTTGAGGAAGAGGCTTTCCGTTATCAGGGACCAAAGCCCACCACCAAGGAAACCGCCATTGTGATGTTGGCAGATTCCGTAGAGGCGGCAATTAGAAGTATTCAGGAGCCCAATAAAGATAAAATTAAAAGTCTGATTGATAAAATTGTACAAGGTAAATTAGAGGACGGACAGTTAGAGGAAAGTCATCTAACATTAAAGGAAGTACAACGGATTAAAAATGTTTTTATCAGTACTTTGCTGGGGATTTATCATGAACGGATTGAATACCCGGAAGAACAGGGGAATAAATCATAAGGAGGGTGGAAAAATGAACTTGGAAATAAGCAATCGACAGGAACTATTTCTGCCGGATCAGGAAATGAAAGAAATGTTTGAAGAAATTATTAAAAAGACCTTGGCCAGGGAAGAAAGGGAAGAAACCCTGGAAGTGAGTCTTTCCTTGGTCACGTCTGAAGAAATCAGGGAGTTGAACAGTCAATATCGTCAAAAAGACCGAGCTACCGATGTATTATCCTTCCCTGTGGACGAACAGTTTCAACCGGAGGGGGAGAAGGTTCTGGGAGATATCGTAATCTCCACAAAAGCGGTTATGGACCAGGCCGGAGAGTATGGTCATTCAGTTGAAAGGGAAATTGCCTATTTGTTTCTCCACGGACTGCTACATTTGTTAGGCTACGACCATCTGGGAAATAAAGATAAGGAAGCAATGCGAAAAGCGGAAGAAGAAGTATTGGCTCAACTGGAAATCACAAGAAATTAGGTGAAAACCCCATGAATCGTGTACGTAAACTGTTGGAAAGTTTTAATTATGCTTTTGAAGGCATTCTTTATGCGTTCAAAACCCAACGAAATATGAAAATTCATTTTGCTGTTGCCATTATAGTACTGGCGATGAGTTTGTTTTTTGATCTCTCCCGATTGGAGATTCTTTTATTGTTTTCTACCATCTCTATGGTAATTATTACAGAGATGATCAATACCTCCATAGAAACCGCCATTGATTTAATTACCGATAAATACCATGTATTTGCAAAAATCGCAAAAAATGTGGCGGCAGGAGCGGTGTTGATTGCCGCCATCAACGCAGTTATTGTTGCGTACATTATATTTTTTCATCGTTTCAACCCTCTTACCTACGGTGTTTTACGGAGGGTACAGCAGGCCCCGATTCATATTACCTTCATAGCCCTTTTGATTGTCGTGTTCTCTGTGATTTTTATTAAAGGACTTACGGGTAAGGGTACGGCTTTAAAAGGGGGAATGCCCAGCGGTCATTCCGCCGTGGCCTTTTCTCTTTTTACTGCTATCACCTTTATTTCAGAGAACATGCTACTGGCTACCCTATCCCTGATGATGGCCTTGTTGGTATCTCAAAGCCGGGTGGAAAGCAAAATTCATACGGTATTTGAAGTGATTGTAGGAGCACTTTTGGGTTTTTTAATTACTATTGTAATCTTTCAAGTTTTCGGATGATTTTTAGTCGTATAACAAAGAGATGAGTTACATACCCCGTAAAAATAAATCGGTTTGGTTAAGGGGAGGGAAAGAAGATGCTTATGCAGAAAGGAAGTAAAAAATTGAACGTAAAAAAAGGTTTAAACTTAAGCATTGTGCTGGCGATCCTGTGTACGCTTTTGTTGATTCTCATGATAGGGTGTAGCAAAGAAGAAGAGGAGTCGGTGGAAGGGGAGAAGGAGGAAGCAGTGGAGGAAGAAGTAAAAGAGGAGCCGGAGGAAAAAGAGGAAAAAACGGGAAGTCCCTCTCCCTTAAGCGGTATTTATGGAGAAGAGGAGAGCTTGGAGCGACCGGTGGTGGGCGTTATGTACGATAACAATCCCAATGCAAGACCTCAAGCAGGTTTTTACGAAGCGGAGGTGATCTATGAGTTTTATGTGGAGGGAAATGCCACCCGGTACTTAGCATTTTTTTTAATGAATGATCCGGAACTGGTGGGACCCGTACGAAGTGCCAGACCCTACTTCATCGAAAAAGCGATGGAGTACGATGCAATCTATGGCCATGCGGGGGCCAGTTCCCGGGTTACGGAGGAACTCCGGAACTTAAGAATTCAAAACGTCAGCTTGTCCGGCCCCGGTGCCGAAGCCTTCTGGAGAGAAACCCATCGAAGGGCGCCCCATAATGCCTATACCAGTATGGGTAACCTTCGTAGGACTGCGGAAAACTTAGATTATCGGGAGGTCTCGAATTTCCGGGGAGGGGAGTTTCATCAGGAGAAAACGGCCTTGAAAAAGGGAGAAGCCGTGGATAGTTTTGAAGTCCATTACCATTCCAGTTATCGTGCGGAATACCGCTACAACAAAGATGAACAGGGATACGACCGATATTACGTTGACCGGCGCCACTACGATGAAACCCATACAGACGAAGAGGAAAAGCCCATTGTAGCCAGCAATGTTCTGGTACAGATCGTACCTGCGCGACAAATCCCAGGAACCAGTTCCGGGATTTTGGAGATGGATACCATCGGTAGCGGAAAAGCTTACTACTTTACCATGGGTAAGATGCAAGAGGTTCAGTGGAAGAAAAATGATAAAGAGGATTTCACCCGTTACTATGACAACGAGGGAAAAGAAATCCTATTAAATCCTGGACAAACCTGGGTGCAAGTAATTCCTAGAGAGGAGATCCTAAGGCTGGAGAAATCCGAGCGAGGGGAATAAACCGGGACAAAAGATCAATCATTCAATACAAAATCCTAAGCCTATTAAAGGAGGAAAGATATGACAAAAGAAGAGTTGATAGAAAAAGCCCTTGAGGCACAAAAAATGGCTTATGTACCCTATTCAAAGTTTCCGGTAGGAGCAGCGGTCTTAACAACCAGCGGAAAGGTTTATACCGGATGTAATATTGAAAACGCCTCCTTCGGCGCCACGAATTGTGCTGAGAGAACTGCGTTATTTAAAGCCATCTCGGAAGGGGAAAAAGATTTTGAAACCATTGCCATCGTCGGAGATCCCAAGGCCTTTACGGCACCCTGCGGTATTTGCAGGCAAGTGCTCGTAGAGTTTGGATTGGGCATCACTGTGATTTTGGCTAAGTCCCAAGAAGAATACCAATCCTATACCATGGAGGAGATTTTACCCCTGTCCTTCACCCCGAAGGATTTAGAAGATAAAGGAGGAACAGCATGAGCTATCAATCAGGATTCGTAAGCATTATCGGAAGACCTAATGTAGGAAAGTCAACAATGATGAATCAACTAGTCGGAGAGAAAATCGCCATTGTTTCAGACAAGCCCCAAACCACAAGAAACCGGATACAAAGTGTTTATACCGAGGAGAATTTACAAATTGTTTTTCTCGATACACCGGGGATTCATAAACCGAAAACCGAACTGGGAGAATTCATGGTAAAAACGGCAAAGGCCAGCCTCCGGGATATGGATGTTATTCTATTTATGGTGGATGAGAGCGACCGTTTAGGCGGTGGGGATCAGTATATTTTAGAGGAATTAAAAAAAATCAAAACTCCGAAAATTCTTTTGATCAACAAAATTGATAAAACCGATCAGGATTCCGTGAAAGATATTGTAAAACAATATGAAGATATGGAACTTTTTGAATCCATTATACCCATTTCCGCCTTAGAGGGGGTCAATCTTCAGCGGGTGATCGAAGAGATTAAAGAATATCTTCCGGAAGGACCCCAGTACTTTCCTGAAGGCATGATTACTGACCAACCGGAACGGGCGATTATCGCGGAATTGGTTCGAGAAAAGGTACTTCATTATACGGAGCAGGAAATTCCCCATGGGGTGGCGGTGGAAGTGGTTTCCATGAAAGAACGTCCCCACAAGGCTCTTGTAGATTTGGAGATGAATATTTACTGCGAACGAAACAGCCATAAAGGCATTATCATCGGTAAAAACGGACGGAAGCTTAAGGGCATTGGGAAATCCGCCCGAGAAGACATTGAAGGGTTTTTGGGGACCAAGGTTAACCTTCAGCTTTGGGTAAAGGTTAAAGAGGGCTGGCGAAACCAGAATACCATGCTTCGTAATTTTGGCTACCGGGACGACTCCTAAGGCGGCCCTATGCTGGTAAAAACCGAAGGAATTGTGCTGAAAAACATGAAGTATAAGGAAAGCGATGGGATTTTGACCGTGTTTACCCGAAAACTGGGCAAAGTTTCCGTTATGGCCCGGGGGGCAAGAAGCTCTAAAAGCAAACACCTAGCTGGGGCACAGCCCCTTTGTTACAGCGACTTTGTCCTCTACAAGGGAAAATCCATGTATACCTTAAATCATGTGGACCCTATCCATAATCATTATAAGCTACGAGAAGATCTTGACAGCCTTTCGGCGGCATCGTTTTTTATTGAGTTGGTGGATACGGTTACCATTGAGGGACAGAGTAACAACCGGCTATTCAACCTTTTTGAGGAGTCTCTGGGTGCCCTGGAACGCAAGGAAGGAGAGCTCTCCCTTCATATCTTACGGTTTTTAATGCAGTTTCTTAAGTTCAGCGGCTATGAGCCCTATTTAAAAGCCTGTAATCAGTGCGGATCGGGAAGCTCTCCCCGATGGGTATTGAATATGGACGAAGGGGGACTCCTTTGTGAGGGTTGTCAAATCAAAGGTCGAGGTGTTGCAAAGCCCTTATCGAAAAAAGGCATTCGTCTGGCCAACTTTCTATTGGTTATCGACATTGAGGATTTAAAAGAGTTAAAGGTCCATCCGAAGCTGGTTTTGGAATTGGAAGCAGCTTTGAAACAGTACATGATGATTCATTTGGACAAAACCAACTTTAAAAGCCTGGACTT
>CAZTIJ010000177.1:0-4935 GCA_964613365.1 uncultured Clostridiaceae bacterium
CATAATCATAGAGGATTTCCCCCGAGGGGGTCAGGGAAATTTTTCGATTGGACCGGTTGATTAAGTTGGTATCCAGTTCCTTTTCCAAATTGGCGATGTGGTTGCTCACCGTGGGCTGGGTAAGGAACAAGGACTCCGCTGCCTTGGAAAAGCTTTTGTGTTTTGCAATGGCAATAAAGGTTTCAAGCTGTTTGATATCCATAATTCATCCTCCTAACAGGATCACTCTTATCCTTTCCAGTATAATCAAAAATTTATCCGGTTGCAAATCGATGAAGTTTATGGATATTCAATTTGTGATTGAAAAAACCGATTGATAAACCTTGAAAAATATGATAAAAGAGAATTAGAGGAAAGAAGGTGAGCTTTTGAGAGAAGAGAAAAATGAAAAACCCCGTCTGACCCAACTGACGAAAAGTTCCGGGTGAGCGGGAAAAATCGGGCCGGATGTTCTGGCCGAGGTATTAAAATATCTGCCGAAGGTGGAGGACCCCAGACTCCTGGTGGGACTGGACACCTCCGATGATGCGGCGGTATATCAGTTAAACGATGAGATGGCATTGATTCAAACCCTGGATTTTTTCACCCCGGTGGTGGACGACCCCTATACCTTCGGGCAAATCGCTGCGGCCAATGCCCTCAGTGATGTATATGCCATGGGGGGAAAGCCCACGGTGGCCATGAATATTGTTTGTTTTCCCAACTGTTTGGATCCATCGATGTTGAAGGACATCCTGTTGGGAGGAGCGGATAAGGTAAAGGAATCGGGAGCGCTGTTGGTGGGGGGCCATTCCGTGGAAGACGAGGAGCCGAAGTACGGACTTTCCGTGAGCGGAATGGTGCATCCCGCAAAAGTGTTGGCCAACAACACCGCAAAGCCCGGAGATATTTTGATTCTTACCAAACCTTTGGGACTGGGAATTCTGAATACTGCCATCAAAGCGGAAATGGCAACAGAGGTCCAGTATCGGAGGGCGGTGGACGCCATGACCACATTGAATAAATACGCCGTGGAAGCCCTAGAGGCCGTGGATATCCATGCCTGCACCGACATTACGGGATTCGGCCTCATCGGTCACGGAAAGGAGCTGGCCGAAGGCAGCGGGGTTTCCGTGGAGTTGTTCAGTGACCGGATCCCGGTAATCGAAGGGGCGGAGGAACTGGCAAAAATGGGTATCATACCGGGAGGCATGTATGCCAACCGAAAGTACATGGAAAATTCCGTGGAGAACCACAGCAAAAATCAAGCCATGGTGGACATCATGTACGATCCCCAAACCTCCGGCGGACTGTTGATCGCCATCGACCCGGAGGACCGGGAAAAAGCCCTGAAAGCCCTGGAAACCATGGGAAGATCCGCCTTTGGAGAAGTAGGCAGGGTTGTGGAGAGAAAAGAAAAAACGATCTATATTTATTAAGAAAGTTTTCAAGGACAGAAAAAAACGCCGGAAAAGACCTCAGGTCTTTCCGGCGTTTGGTGTTACAAGGTGTTTGTTTTCCCTGTTCTTTTCTAATTCTTGAAAGAGGGATAATACGGGGTTTGAATTACTCTTCCGAAGCCGTGTAAATCATACGGCTGTAGCAGTTTTCAAAGCCCATTTTTTCGTAGAGTTTAATGGCCCGCTTGTTATAGTTTTCCACATGAAGGGAAAGGTTTCCTTCCGTCAGTTGAATGGCCTTATGAAGGATTTCCGTGGCAATACCCCGTCCCTTGGTGTTTTTCCGGGTGGCGATATAGGCCAAGTGATATTTCGTGGCGAACTTATCAAAGCCGAAGTTTACTATAATGGAGATGCCGGCCACCTGTTTGTTATGGTAGGCAACGATTACAAAACCTTTGTTGTAGGCATTGTCCAGGGCGTTTTGTATCTCATCGGCGGGGTCGCTGAATTCCATTAGCCACTCCCCTACCAGGGATACGATTTTTTCATCGGACAATAGATTTTCCTCCCGACTCATTTCCCGAACTTCCAAATTTGCCCGGCCGTCATTTAAAAGAATGACGTGGTTGCCCTCCTTAATGTTTCCGGCCTCCGCTTCCTTCATAAAGCCTGCCACGGCGTAGCCGTTGGCAACATCCAGTTTAATGTTCTCTAGTCTTCGAAATTTCTCCGTATAATGGAGCAGCTCTTCATCGGTGATCCCTGTGATCTTGCCCCCGGTATCGTATACCGCATCCAAGGCTTCCTGGGCAGTGGAACTTTGAAATCCGATCAAGTGTTTATTGTACTTGGTGATTTTAAAGCCCTCTTTACTGAGGGGAAGAATCTTGGGGCTGTTTTTCTTGTAGGATTCATAGATCTGGTTTCCCTGATTGGTGGTACAGCTGTAGAGCATGGGCAGCTTTTCAATTTGATCCTTTACCCATAGCTGACGAAAGCCTAAATGGATGCCGGTTAATAGGTACCCGTAACTCATTTGAGTGAAAATACTGGTCAGCTCTCCCTTTACCTGGGCATCCACCTCATCGGAAATATAGGAAAGGGCGGTCATGTTGAGCACATTGTTTTCCAGTCCCGGATTAACGTTGTACCATCGGTTTTCCCGGGAAAGCTCCTCGCTTTTTTGTATGGAGTCGTAATGGTTTTTTCCGTGGCGGATGACTTTGATATTGGGATACTTTAAGAGTTTGCTTTCCTTGGTTTTGCTTCGTTCAGGAAGAACGAAGACACAGTTCACATCATAATGCTGGGATAAGTAGGCCAAGGATTTGGCCAGGACTCCGAAGACGCCCAGGCAAAGAGTGGTTTTTCCCACGGCCAAAGCATCCCGAATTAATAGATAGGCCAATCGGTCCTCCCGGTGTCCCGAGGGGTTGTTTCCTTCCAGTTTCAAATATATTTTTGAAAGACCCAGTTCTTTTTCCAAGCGCTCGGCCCGTACCAGCGGGGTTTTACCCACCCGGCTTTTGATTAAATATTCATCCATAAAAACGCCTCCTTTTTTAATTGGATGTATTTTTTAACATTATATCACATCGTAAAGTAAAAAAACTGTTTTTCATTACAATTATTCTGTACCCTGTTTTACAGTTGTTACACAGTGGGATTCTATTTTTTTTCCGAGCGGATATTTTTAATTTCACTGCGAAAAGTCAGGCTTAACCAAACCACCATGAAAACAAAGGCTATTCCTTCCGACAGGGGAAAGGCATACCATACATTATTGATGTCCCCGGTAAGGGAGAGAAAATAGGCAAAGGGCAAGAGCAAAAGAATTTGGCGCATAAAGGACAGGGTTAAGCTGGGGAGTCCTTTGCCCAGGGCCTGAAAGGTGGTGGAGCCGATGATGGCGGGACCGATCACCGGAAATCCGATGCTGATGGTGCGAAGGGCGGAAACACCGATCTCCATCAGTTCCCGGTCGTTGACGAAAACCCCCATTAACTGATGGGGAAAAAACTGAAACAGTAAAAATCCTCCGCCGGTGATAAAAAAGGTGATCAGCACTCCGTATTTTAAGGTTTCGATCATTCGTTCGGGATTTTTGTGTCCGTAGTTATACCCCATGATGGGGATATATCCCTGGGTTACCCCGAAGACCGGCATAAAAACGAAGGATTGAAGGCGAAAGTACACACCGTTGACCGCCAGAGCCAGTTCATTGATGTTGGCGATGATCAGATTCATCCCCGACAGCATAACCGAGGCCAGCATCTGCATGGTCATGGCGGGAAGGCCCACCTGGTAGATTTTTTTCAAAATATAGGGGTCGAAGGAGAAGTTTTCAAAACGGGGTTGAACCTCATTGTCTCCTTTAAACATAATCCAAAGAATAAACAGGGCCCCCAGGGTTTTGGAAAAAACCGTGGCCAGGGCGGCTCCCAGCACTTCCAGTCGGGGGAAAAAGCCGATGCCGAAGATCAAAAAAGGGTCCAGCACAATGTTGACCACGGCACCCAATAGCATGGCCATCATGGGAGCAAAGGTGTTTCCCTGTCCCCGAAGAATATCACTGGTGATCAATGAAAAAAATAGGGCGACGGAACCGATGAGAATCACCTGTACATACTCCGTGGCATAGGCTACGATTTCCGGGTTGTCGGAGAAGTTGGCCACTAAGGGCCCCGCCAGGAAAAACCCTGCCAAAGCCATGATCACGCCGTAAATCCCCGAAATCACCAATACATGTTCTGCGGTCAGCACCGCCCGTTTATGATCCCCGGAGCCTAGGAGGCGGGAAATCAATGAGTTTGTACCGATGCCGGTCCCCACGGCAATTGCGATCAGAATAATATGAAAGGGAAAAGCGATGGACAGGGCGGCCAGGGCTTCTTCACTGACCCGGGCGACAAAAAAAGAGTCCACCACATTGTAAAAGGCTTGTACGGACATGGAAATAATTCCTGGTATGGATAATTTAAATATCAAGGGTAAAATGGGGTCCGACCCCAGGCTGTAGTTTCCCTTCAGGGCTTTTCTCATAACGGGCCTCCTTAACGCCTCCAAGGAATCATAAGATTCCTTAAAAAACCATATTTCATTCAGTCAATCTTATGTTATAATAGAACGGAAATCTTTTCAATAGAGGGTTATTCAAATTTAAATAGAGAAGGGGAGAAATCATGGGTGAAAAACAACTGGTATACAAACCGAAGTTCACTGGAATTCTGCGGGATGTTTTCCTAAGGGGGCTGTTGCTGGCCGTTGCAATTGTAATACTGAATTTTTTAAACTCCTATCGGGAGGGAATTTATGAACGCCATGGGGTGGATTTCTTCGGATCCTTTACACTGGAAATTGACTTTATGGATCTGGGCGTCCTGGCACTGATCTACATAGCCACTTTGGTGGTGCTTATTTTCATCGTTCGCTTCTTTTTCCGATTTGTAGCGGTGTGGTACCGTCTAGGAGGACAGACCGTAATCGATCTGGACCAGGGCAAGATTATTGCAACGAAAATGATGTTTCCTTTAACCCGGGTAACCACGGAGAG
>CAZTIJ010000178.1:0-3278 GCA_964613365.1 uncultured Clostridiaceae bacterium
TGCCTTGGATAAGAAAGCCACCGATTGTATCCAATGTGGCATGTGTGAGCCGAAATGCCCCTACGATCTTCCGATCAGAGAAATGTTGGAAGAGGTACGGGAAGTAATGGACCGGGAATAAAGGAAGTATCGTAGGTAAAGGCGGAGATGCAAAAAGGTTGATCTTATGATAAGATCAACCTTTTTGCTGTCGGAGGAACTGTTTTAAAGAAAAATCAGTCATCCCGGGGAACTTCGGGGTTTACGTGGCTCGGGGCTTCCATGGGACTTCCGATGGAATAATGATACAGGGTATCTTCTTCGTAACCGGAAATATGGAACAGCACCGCGTCCACATTGGAGAAACTAGAAAAGCTTAGGAGCAATCCGTCGAACATGGCCTGTTGCGCCTCGTGGGAAACCGAATCCATAAATCCGTCGTCAAAGGCAATCTCCAAGGTTCCATTGCTCAACTCGATACTATTCAGTTCGACTGTATCATGTACGAGGGGGAGTTGCTGCTCATTATAATAATCCAATGCACCGGCAAAGCTCAACACACGATAGAAGCCTTCGGGGTCCTGTAATTCATAGTCTTCGTTGTAATAGGTCTGCTCTTCCACAAAACTCTGATCCTCTTCAAGAAACCTGGGGATAAGCAGGTATCGATCGGTGTCGGTTTCGTATCCGAAGTACAGAAGGGGTCCCTCCGGTATGGTAACGGGATCTTCCACAGGGAAACCTCCGAAGGCTTCCTCACGGGTTCTTCGATTGAAGGTGAACTGTACCCGGTCCGTAAAGCTTGTGGCGTTTACGGAATAGGCATAGGCCCGGTATGCCTGGGCTCCAAGGGCCGGATCCTCATCGAAAACCCCTAAGTCCTCGCTGAGGTTGATGGTGGCAAGGCCGTTGTCAAAGGCAAGATTTCGCCAGGAAGGCATGATGCCTTCTTCGGGTATGGTAAGGCCCAACCCATCCCGGGGTCCGTCAAAAAGACCGTCCACCGTGGCTCGGATCTGCATGCCGGTATAGGGTATAATACGGGTGACAGGAACGGAGTAGTTTTCCATGCCCGTGGGGAAATAAAGGGTCAGAGCGGTTTCACTGCGGGGAATATCTCCAATGGCCGGTAGGTAGGTAAAGTTTTCCTCAAAGGCGAAAGCAAGCTCCAAATCCTCTGGATGCAATGGAGTCAAATCCTCCCTTGGTTGAATTTCCAATACGTAGGATCCATAGGGATAGCCTAAAGATTTTCGGTCCAGTTCAAGGGAAAATTCCAGGGTTTCTTCCGGTTCAAGGGTTTCTCCGAAGGGTATATCAATATTAAAATCATTGAGGCTCAGTTCATTCAGCACCTGCCCTCTTTGGGCAATTCTTAGGGCCAACAAATCCTCTTCAAAAATCGCTGATTCTCCTTGATTTTCAATGGTTATCTGAAGAAGATATGATCCTTCGGATGGTTGCTCCAAATCATGGTGAAAATATAAGGTGCCGTCGGACAGGGGACTCTCCGGTTCTTCCGGGTCCTCAATCCTGCTGGAGGCCCGCTCCCAGAAAGATTCCACATCCATGCGGTCAAAATATATGGGAAAGCCTGTAGCCATAAACACTAAAATAAGCAAAAGCATGAGCTTTGCAATTCCTCTAATCATGCATTCATCCACCACCTTTCGTAAAGTACTCTAGTACCATTATAGAATATTTTGAAATAATAATAAACCGTATAAACGAATTTACCCATGATTTTATCGGAAATCTGTTGTAAGATGGAGTTATCATAGGAAAATAAGAAAGAATGAAGGAGTCGTGAAAATATGCTTAAGAAAAGCGGAATATATACGGTCACCATAGAAGATATCGGTCATAAAGGGGAAGGGATCGGTAAGGTCAAGGGCATTCCTCTGTTTGTCCAGGGAGGGCTTCCCGGGGATGAACTGAAGGTCCGGGTCACCAAACTGAAAAAGAACTACGGCTTTGCCGAATTATTGGAAATACAAAAGCCCTCCGATCAACGGGTGATTCCCCGTTGCCCTATTGCCGAGGTCTGCGGGGGCTGTCAAATCATGACCATGGAATATTCAGCGCAACTGAGTATTAAAACCCGGCGGGTGCGGGAAACCCTGCAGCGGATTGGAAAAATTAATGCCCCGGTGGATAAAACCCTGGGAATGGAAGAACCTTACCATTATCGAAACAAGGCCCAGTTTCCCATCGGGATGGAAGGAAAGGTCCCGGTGATGGGATTTTTTAAGACCGGCACTCACGAAATTGTGAATACGGAGCATTGTTATATTCAACATCCGGTTAATGATGTGTTAACCAAAATAGTTAAGGAATACATTACCAAGTATGGCGTAACGGTATACGACGAAAAAAGCAGGAAAGGCCTTCTACGGCATATGGTCAGTCGAATCAGTTATAAAACCGGGGAAGTGATGGTGATCATTGTCATCAACGGCAATGAGCTTCCCTATAAAGAGGAACTAATCAGGGCGTTGGAAAAAGAAGTAAACAACCTTAAAACCGTGGTAGTCAATATCAACAAAAGAAATACCAACGTGATTTTCGGTGATACGACCCGAACTTTGTATGGTGAAGGGTATATAATTGATCAGCTCATGGACCTTTCCTTTTATATTTCCCCAAGGTCCTTCTTTCAGGTAAACCCGACGCAAACCCGGGTGCTGTACCAAAAGGCATTGGAATATGCGGATCTGAAAGGAGACGAAACCGTATTTGATCTTTACTGTGGCATTGGAAGCATTTCCTTGTTTCTTGCCCGACAGGCAAAGAAGGTATACGGTATTGAAATTGTACCGGAAGCCATCGAGGATGCTAAAAGGAACGCTAAACTGAACAACCTTTCCAACACGGAATTCTTACTGGGCGCCGCGGAAGAGGTAGTACCGAAGCTATACGGAAAAGGCATCACCGCCGATGTGGTGGTGGTGGATCCTCCAAGAAAGGGATGCGAGGAGACGGTACTGGAGACCATGGTGAAAATGGATCCGGAAAAAATCGTTTACGTATCCTGTAACCCTTCAACGTTGGCAAGGGACTTAGCCTATTTAGAAGAGCGGGGTTACCGAAGCCAAGAAGTACAGCCCGTGGACCTCTTTCCCCATACCGCCCATGTTGAAGTCGTAACACTGCTTACAAAAGAAACCGAAGGTTTGTAAGGAGATGTACGACTCATGTAAAGATTCCCCAAGAAGTCGAGAGTGATTGGGAAGGAATCGATTACTGAAGTCGTAACACTGCTTACAAAAGAAACCGAAGGTTTGTAAGGAGATGTACGA
>CAZTIJ010000178.1:3378-4928 GCA_964613365.1 uncultured Clostridiaceae bacterium
CTCATGTAAAGATTCCCCAAGAAGTCGAGAGTGATTGGGAAGGAATCGATATAAATCATCAAGATAAAGCTAGAGCAAAAATAGGTTATTTAAGCTAAAGAGGAGGAACATTATGAAAAAACCAGTTGTAATATCTATCGCAGTGCTTGTTCTGGTAATAGGGAGCCTTCTTTTTCTTCGACAGGCCATTGAAGCCCAAAGCGCAGCCATTGCCCGGGAGGAGAGCATTCTTTTTAATAGTTTGATAGGTGTGACGGAAGTGCTAAATGAAACTCCGGAAGTCCTGGACCTTTACCGGGAAGACTTTAGTGAGGAGGAAGGAGAACTTTTCCACGAAGCCTTAGAAGGGGTAAAAAGAGCTTCGAATCAGATTCACGGCACCCTAAATCATCTGCATATTGCCGATTTGAATTGGCACAGAGCGGTTTATCAGCAAGGACTTTTCCCAATTCAAGAAGTGATAGGAGATATCCAACAGGGAGAAATCCATTCCCGGGAGAGGATTCGAGAGATCAGTGAAATTTTAAGAGAGCAGGGCAGTGCCCTAAGCCATATATTTTTCGAAGAGGCTATTGGCATTGACGGATTATACGAGGAGGAAAACCAGGAACGAATCATTAAAATATTGGAAGAAGCCAATAGTAAAATAGAAGAGGTGCGATAGGCCCCGCGGGTAAAATTCCAAAGCCCCGACTAATTGGGGGAGCGGTGAAAAGTGGGAAATCTTTAGCAATGGCTGGTTAAGCAGGGAAATTGCCGTTGTTTTCCGATGATTTTGACTTGTATTATTGGGTAAGATCGGATAAGATAGAAACAGGAGAAAAGTGATTCCTGTTTTTATTTGCCCATATAGCGGGATGCATTCCCACTATGCGGGAACGCCGGGGATCCAGATTCAAAAACTAAATGAGATGGGAGCGATCAATATGTCAAAGTATTTTGCGGAACCTTTTAAAATCAAAATGGTGGAGCCGATTAAGGTTCTCAGCCGGGAAGAGCGTATTGAAAAAATCAAAGAGGCAAACTACAACGTGTTTGCCCTGAACTCCGATGATGTATATATCGATCTGTTAACCGACAGCGGAACCGGCGCCATGAGTGACCAGCAGTGGAGCGGCGTTATGAGAGGAGACGAAGCCTACTCGGGATCCAGAAGCTATAAAGAGCTTATGAAATCCGCCAAGGATATTTTCGGATATGAGTATTTCCAACCGGTGCATCAGGGAAGAGCGGCGGAAAAAGTGGTTCTGCCCATGTATTTACAGGAAGGAAAAGTTGCGATCTCCAACATGCACTTTGACACCACCCGGGCCCATGTGGAGTTAGCCGGTGCCAGAGCCATTGATTGTGTCATTGAACAGGCGGGGGACACGGAATCCTACCATCCCTTCAAAGGAAATATGGATAATAAGCGACTGGTATCCTTAATTGAAGAACACGGGCGGGAAAAAGTAGGGTTGATCATTATTACCGTAACCAATAACAGCGCCGGAGGGCAACCGGTATCCATGGAAAACATCCGGGAAACCAGCGAGATTGCAAAAAAATAT
>CAZTIJ010000179.1:0-4925 GCA_964613365.1 uncultured Clostridiaceae bacterium
ATTCTAAAGTAGTTTTGGAAGGTGATACTGGCCAGGGTCTTGGATTCCCGGCGAACCTCCAGGTTCTCCTTGGCTTCAATGGCCTGGTGCAGTCCGTCGGAGTATCGCCGTCCAAACATCAGCCGGCCGGTAAAGTCGTCCACAATCACCACTTCTCCGTCTTTTACCACATAGTCCTTATCTCTTCGCATCAGGGTTCTTGCCTTAAGGGCCTGGTTGATATGGTGGGCCAGGGTCATATGCTCGGGATCCGACAGGTTGTCGATACCGAAGGCCTTTTCCGCCTTGGCCACCCCTTCCTCGGTTAAAGTCACACTCTTCGCCTTTTCCTCAATGGTGTAGTCCTCTTCGTCCTTAAGCATCCGGGCAAACTGATCGGCGGAGCTGTAGATCCCCGTGGATTTATCCCCTTTACCGGAAATAATCAAAGGGGTTCTCGCCTCATCAATGAGGATCGAGTCCACCTCATCACTGATGGCATAGTTCTGTCCCCGTTGTACCATATCCTCTTTATAAATCACCATGTTGTCCCGTAGGTAATCAAAACCGAATTCGTTGTTGGTACCATAGGTTACATCACAGCGGTACTGTTCCTTTCGTTCTTGTTTCGTCTGGCCGTGGATGATTACCCCCACACTGAGGCCCAGGTACTCATAGAGTTTTCCCATCCATTCCTTATCCCGTTCCGCCAGGTAGTCGTTCACGGTAACCACGTGGACCCCTTTGCCTTCCAGGGCATTGAGATACACCGCCAGAGGGGCGACCAGGGTTTTACCTTCCCCGGTTTTCATCTCGGCGATCCGACCTTCATGGAGCACGATCCCCCCGTACAGCTGTACCTTATAATGGGTAAGCCCCAGAACCCTTGTGGAGGCCTCCCTTACCGTGGCAAAGGCCTCCGGCAGGATGTCCTCCAACGTCTCCCCGCTTTCCAGGCGCTGTCGAAACTCCAGGGTCTTTCCCTTCAAAGCCTCTTCACTGAGGCCTTTATACTCCTCAGCCAAAGCTTCCACGGCACGGACCTTGCCGTCCATCTTTTTCAGTTCCCGCTCACTCTGGCTTCCGAACAATTTCTCAAACATTTTTTTCATGGTTCCACACCTCTCACTGTTTCTTTGATTTGATCACTGATCGATCAATCCTCCCGTTGCAATTAATCATAGTCCCATTTATTTTATCATTAATCGGAAACAGACACAAATTTTAGCCTCATTCCTCTTACCCCTTTTCATCGGCTCCGCTTCCAGGGATTCCTTTTCGAAAAGAAAAAGATCAAAGGATTCCCCTCTGATCTTTCCCATCCTTTTTCTACGTTGTTTCCCGGCCTTTTTTCCAACTTGTTTTCCTTTTTCCGACTACTGTACGCAAGCAGTGCCTTAGCGAAACCGCTCCCGTTGATGGTCAAAGCGTACCGAGCGGAAACGGCTGGTCACTTTGGTCATCCCCCGCTGGACAAGGAAAAACACCCCCAGGGCGATAAACACATCTCCGGGACTGAACACTTGGCTAAAGGGATACACCTCCGGTGTGGCCAAAAACTTTCCGAGATTGGCACTGAACCCCTCCACCGCTTCGATGTTTACATAGTTATAAAGGGTACCCGCCTGAAGGCTGGTTTCCATGCTGACCATCCCTGCCTGTTGAAGGGCTTCGGGATCCACGGGCATCCGTCCGTCGTTGAGCACCACTGCCGTGAAGTTTGACAGGGTTCCGAATAAAATCAGCCATACGGATTTGTATTGCAGATTGAAAAACAATACGATAAACAGCAGTAAATAGATGCCGATTTTAAGATAGAAAAGATTTTCCACGGCAAACTCATTGCCGAAAAAGACCATGAGGGATGTGACCACATAGCCCAAAAATCCGATGAGTAATAACGCCGGAAGCTTCAATGCAAACCTTCCGAGATTTCTAAAGGTTCCGCTGCGAAGTTTCCCAACGATCAATCCTAATATAATGCCTTCTACTACCACAGTAATCGAACTTCCTTTCTTTTAGGATTTCTCCCGTTCATTTCTTATTCCATTTTACTATAATTCTCTCCATAAAACTAATTCTCCATAACTTTTTTTATTCCTGCTTTTCCGATCAATTTTTTTCTCAAAAAAAGAAGCCCGATGATTCAGGCTCCCCTTCTTTATTTTATTCTTAAGATTTTTAATGGATGTTTTAATCGTATTCCGGCTCGATCAATCCGTAATCTCCGTCATTTCGCTTATACACTACGTTGACCTCATCGGTTTCACCGTTGGCGAAGACAAAGAAATTATGGCCCAGAAGTTCCATTTGAAGGACCGCTTCCTCGGCATCCATGGGCTTTACGGCAAACCGCTTGGTTTTAACGATTTTCCCTTCCTTTTCCTCTTCCTGGGGTTGATAGTCCAGGATGTTTTCAAATCGGAAAGCTCCTTTTTTATGCTTTTCCTGAAGTTTCGCTTTATGTTTTTTCAGTTGACGGGTCAACTTATCCACAACGCCGTCAATGGATGCATACATGTCATCGGTATCGTGCTCCGCCCGAAGAATGGATCCGCTTACGGGGATGGTCACCTCAATAATCTGTCTTTCCTTTTCCACCGACAGGGTGACTTGGGCCTCCATGTCCTCATGGAAAAACTTATCTAACTTGGAAAGCTTCGATTCAATGGTCTCCTTTAGAGCGTTGGTGACTCCTACATTTTTTCCGCTAATAATTGCTTTCATATACAGCTCCCCTTCCTAATTGTGATTCACGTAATAAGGGATGTTCCCTTAAAATGTGTTTAACTGTAAGTGGTTCTTTGGTGTTATGATAATCTTTACCCAGCTTTATTGGATACAAACATCCTTCCTGGGAAACCTGAGGATTTTATGGACTGAATATTTATTACTACGTTACCGGCTGTGGATCAGAATTCCTTATCCCAAAATCACTGTGGATAAGTTTAGCATGGTTGTGGGTAGTCCCATGGTTTTCCTGTGGATAATGTGGATGGTTTTGTGCACAACTGGATATGTCGGATTTTTGCTGTGCATAACTCTGTGAAAAACAATGTTTTTCTGTGCACAGTTTTTTTCCCCGCTGTGCATAGTTCATCTTTGAAAAAAATGAAAGGAGCATCACCGGTCTTGGGTCTGCTCCTTTATTAATACCATACATTCATTATACAGGATACGACATTTTTTACCCGTCCACCCTTCGGGCATGAACCACAAACCGGGCATCATCGTACTCGTAGGTGCAGGTGGATAAGGTTAGGAGATGATCCTCTGCAGTGACTTTCACATCGGTATCGAACTTCCGCCGTTCAATAATGGCCTCTAAGAACTCTTCGAAATCCTCATCCTCGGGAAAACGGGTTTCGATAAAATAGAAATCGATGCTGGTGACGTAAACGGAAAAAATCTCAAAGGTGTGGGTTCCGTATTGATCCGTTACCTCAAAGGTGGGGTTCTCTTTGAAATACTGTTCATCTTTATAGTTCATCAAATTTTGGAACATGGATCCGTCTTGACGATGGTGTCCATATAATATGGTGTGGGTTTTTCTTTCTTCAAAGCCCAGGGGATCATTTCGATAATCCATAAATATGGCGCCGGCGGAGTTATCCTGGCCTAACCAGTCTCTTTTTAAATAAAATTCATTATCCTCTGCCTGGACCACGGGATAATCGATTTCCGTTCCCTGAAGTTCAATCCATCCCACCACCTCGGGATTTCTCTGTTGAAGCTCCTGGATAAAGGGAAGCACTTCCTTCGGTTCTTCTTTTAAAGTTTCCCTTTCTCTACCAATGTTTATCGCTTCCTGTTGATAGGTATCTTCCATGTTGGAGGCTTCACTGCCTTGAGCAATTTGCCGGGCTTCATTGATCGCCTGTTCATTATTGTATTGATCCCTCCAGCGAAAACCCAGCCCCACAATGGAAAAAATTAATAGGGCCATGGAAATGACCAACAGAAGATTTTTTTTGTAATTTTTTTTCGATGGATTCCCCATAGTAATTCACCTTCCTTTTACATCCTATTAGTTACAGTATCTTACAAAGCCCTTATACAAAAGGCTTATATTCATGATTTTACCACCGGACAGATCTTTGGTCCAGTAATAAGGTTTTTATTTTCTATTTACCCCTAACCGTATTATTCTAACAGTTTGCAATATATTTACATAAAATTATATTTTTTTCAATAATCTTTGTTTAGACCCTCCCCCTCGGGGTATTATTGATATATGTTATCACATGACAACCAGTTGAGACTTTAATAGCGAACATAAAATAAATCTTTAAAAACCAAAAGGAGGAAAAGAAAATGAAAAAGAATCGATTATTGTCCGGATTGTTAATTGTGGTTTTAATGGTATTTAGTTTCGGAGGGGCGGCATTTGCCCATGAACACTTAGCAGATACCGTCGTAGACATTGCGGTAGACACCGAAGATCAATTCACCATCTTAGAAGCCGCCTTGGTTGAAGCAGGACTTGTGGAAACCCTACAGGGAGAAGGTCCTTTTACTGTATTTGCTCCAACGGATGAAGCCTTTGGCGATCTTTTAGAAGAATCAGGCATCGAGGCCGAGGATCTTTTAGGCCATCCACAACTGGAAGAAGTATTACTATATCATGTTGTTGCCGGCAAAGTAATGTCCGGAGATTTAGAAACCGGCGATGTGGAAACCATTCTTGGAGAAACCATTGCCATTGATGCATCTACTTTCATGGTAAATGATGCAGAAATTTTAGTTGATCAAGAGTTATTTGACTTAGAAGCAGAAAACGGAGTAGTTCATGTAATCAATAAAGTATTGGTTCCCGATGTATTTGAACTAGACTATAGCGAAGAAGATGAAAACGGCGAAGAAGAATTACAAAGCATCGTAGAGATCGCCCAAGCGAATGATGACTTTAGCATCTTAGTGGAAGCCTTAATCGCAGCGGATTTAGT
>CAZTIJ010000180.1:0-4903 GCA_964613365.1 uncultured Clostridiaceae bacterium
AATAAAAATGAACGCCAACGAAAGCCCCTATCCGGTGCCGAAGGCAGTACTGGACCCGGTGATAAACACTCTTCGGGAAACCGATTTTAACTTTTACCCCGACACGGATTCCACGGAACTTCGCCGGGGCATCGGGAAATTCTTGGATTTTCCCCCGGATCAGATCTTAGTAGGCAACGGCTCCGATGAAATGATAGACGTGTTAATCAAAACCTTTGTCTCCGCCGGGGATGCGGTGGTGTCCCACGACCCTACCTTTACCATGTATCAAATTTTTACGGAAATTATCGGGGCAGAGTATTACGGGGTTTCTGCCGACTCCCGGAAACAGGAGGACCCCTTTTCCATAAACATCCCGGCACTGATCAAAAAAGCCAACACCCTGGGGGCCAAGGCGGTTTTTCTTTGTACCCCCAACAACCCCACGGGGAAAACCCTTTCCAAGGATCAGGTCCTTCGGGTCTTACAAGAAACCCGGGGGATGGTGGTCATTGATGAGGCCTACCGGGAATTTTCCGATCAGGATTTTTTACCTTTGTTAAAACAGGGTCATCCCCGACTGCTGATCCTTCGCACCTTTTCCAAGGCCAACGGTCTTGCCGGGGTGCGGGGAGGGTATCTTTTAGGGAGTCCGGAAACGGTTTCTGCCCTCCATAAGGTAAAGCCTCCCTACAATGTCAACCTGTTTACCCAAAAGATGTTAACTAGCTATATAAGCTACCTTCAAACCCCCGAGGGACGTAGTCTCATTCAGGGGAGGATTTCAGAGATTCGCCGGGAACGGGACCGACTGTACCAAGTCTTACAGGAGCTTCCCGGGGTTACCCCCTATGCCAGTGAGGGAAACTTCATCCCCTTTCGGGTAACAGCGAAGAAGCAGGAAGAAACCTCCGGCGAGGAATCCTTCGATAAAACTCTGGATCAACGACTACTAGAGGAAGGATTTCATATAAGGAAGTTTTACCACCAAAGCATACCCTATTACCGGATCTCCATGGGTACCCCGGAGGAAAACCGACAATTAATCGAAACCCTACAGCAAACCTATTATACGAGGAGGGGCTTTCATGCGAAGCGCAACCATTAGCCGGGAAACCGGGGAAACGAAAATCGATCTTACCCTGAACATAGACGGAACAGGTAGCACAGAGGTTCATACGGGAATCGGCTTTTTTGACCATATGCTAAACCTGCTTTCCGCCCACAGCGCCGTGGATATAACCCTGAAGGCCACCGGAGATTTGGAGGTGGACTTCCATCATACCGTGGAGGATGTGGGTATCTGCCTTGGGGAAGGCTTTCGAAAAGCCCTGGGAGATAAAGCAGGAATTCGCCGCTACGGATTTTTCTACCTTCCCATGGACGAGGCCCTGGTCCGGGTTTCCCTGGACTTTAGCGGCCGCTCCTATTTATTCTATGGACTCGACGGTCTTGCCGAAAAGGTGGGGGACTTCGATACGGAGCTGGTGGAAGAGTTTTACCAGGGATTCGTCCGGGGGGCGGGGCTGACCCTTCATATCGACCGGATTCGGGGGCGAAACAGTCATCATCTCATCGAGGCCTCCTTCAAAGCCTTTGCCCGGGCGATAAAAGACGCCGTCGCCGTCACCGGGACCAAAATCCCCTCCACCAAAGGGACGCTGGTTTAATTATTTTAAAAAACACCGGGCCGATGCCCGAACCATTCCTTATGGAAAAATACTTATGGATAAGTACTTATGGAAAAGAGGGTAGCTGATGATTGCAATTATTGATTACGATATGGGAAACATCAAAAGCGTGTGCAACGCTCTGGATAACATCGGACTGTCCTGGACCCTAACCCGGGACCCCGACACCATTAAAGCGGCGAAGGGCATCATCCTTCCCGGGGTGGGAGCCTTTGAAGACGCGATACAGTCCCTTAGGGACCATGACCTGATTCCGCTGTTACTGGAGGAGATCAAAAAAAACAAACCCTTTTTAGGGATTTGCCTGGGCATGCAGCTCCTGTATGAAAAAAGCTATGAAAACGGAGAGTTTGAAGGCCTGGGAGTGCTAAAGGGAGAAGTGGTGCCCTTTCAGACGACCTTAAAGGTTCCCCATATGGGGTGGAACGCCCTGGAACTTAACGAAGACTTCCGGGACCATGCTATTTTGAAAAAAACCGAAGACCAAGACTACGTATACTTTGTTCATTCCTATTATGTTCGGGGCCTTAAGGAAGAAACCATCGCCTACTGTGCCTATGATCAGCCCTTTTCCGCCCTGGTGGGCCGGGAAAATCTTTTAGGGATGCAGTTTCATCCGGAAAAAAGCGGCGACACCGGACTTAGGCTACTACAAAGTTTTAAGGAGATGATCCGATGATTTTATTTCCCGCAATCGATATTTTACAGGGGAAATGCGTCCGTCTTCGCCAGGGAAATTACGATCTCAAAAGCGTTTACCATGAAGACCCGGTGATTGTGGCGAAGCAGTGGCAAAAAAACGGAGCAAAGGCCCTTCATATCGTGGATTTAAACGGGGCCAAGGAAGGATCCCTGAAAAACCTTCCGGTTATTGAAAAAATTATTCAGGATACCGGCCTTCCCATACAGATCGGCGGCGGGGTTCGGAATATGAAAACCCTGGAAACCCTCCTCCACCTTGGGGTTCAGCGGGTGATTCTCGGCACCGCCGCCCTGGAGGACCCGGAGTTTTTAGAGGCTGCCATTCAAACCTACGGAGAACGAATCGCCGTGTCCATTGATACCAACAAAGGCTTTGTGGCCCTGGAAGGGTGGCTGAGGATCTCGAAAGTAAAGGGTTTGGACTTTGCCCGGATCCTTGAGGAAAAGGGACTGAAAACCCTGGTTTATACCGATATCTTAAAGGACGGAATGTTACAGGGGCCGAACTTTTCTATGTACCGGGAACTTATCAAAAATACGAACCTGAATATCATCGCTTCCGGAGGGGTGTCCAGTCCCGAGGATGTAAAGCGCCTTGGAGAGTTAGGCCTGTACGGCGCCATTGTGGGCCGGGCTCTTTATGAAGATCCTGAACCCTTTTATCCTTTCTTTTAAAATTGATCCTTTCTTACTTTCCTACTACTTACAATTAACGACAAAGGTTGTGATCCCATGTTGGCAAAACGAATCATCCCCTGCCTGGATGTACGGGACGGACAGGTGGTCAAAGGCACGAAATTTAAAGATCTACAAATCCTGGGCTCCCCGGTGGAGCTGGCAAGGTTTTATAATGATCAGTCCGCCGATGAGCTGGTGTTTTATGATATTACCGCCTCCTTTGAAAATCGGGGGATCTTTTTGGACGTGGTGGAAACCGTGGCAAAAGAGATCTTCATCCCCTTTACCGTAGGCGGCGGCGTAAATGCCCTGGAGGACTTTTCAAAGCTTTTAAAGCGGGGAGCCGACAAAGTGTCGGTGAATTCGGGAGCGGTAAAAAACCCCTCTCTGATCACCGAGGCGGCGAAAAAGTACGGCTCCCAGTGTGTGGTGCTGTCCATTGACGGGAAGCGTACCGACTCCGGGTGGCAGGTGTTTACCAAAGGCGGCCGAGAAAACACCGGGTTGGACGTGATTCAGTGGGCGAAAAAAGGGGTTGCCCTCGGTGCCGGCGAAATTGTGATCAATAGCATCGATCAGGACGGGGTGAAAAGCGGTTATGATATCCCTCTACTGCAGGCCTTGGAGCGGGAGGTTACGGTACCGGTGATCGCCTCGGGGGGCGCCGGTTCCACCGCGGATATTATCGAAGGTTTTACCCGGGGCGGCGCCGACGGTTGTTTGGCCGCCTCGATTTTTCACCATAGGGAAATATTGATCCCGGAATTAAAAAAGGCCCTTTCCAAGGAAGGGATTCCTGTCAGGAGGTAATCAACATGGATAAAACATTGAAAGACATAGCATCCAAAGAAGAAGTAATAAAAGAGACAATAGAAAAAACAACTGAAGAAATAACAGAAGATCCAACAGAAAAAACCGTGGAAGAAAACCCAATAGGGGAAAATAAAGAAATCGGAACCATTGATATCAACAAGGTCCGCTTTGATGAAAAGGGACTGGTCCCCGCCATTATTCAGGATATCAAGACCAAAGAGGTTTTGATGCTGGCTTATATGAACCGGGAATCCTTGGAAAAAACCTTAGAAGAAAAAACCACCTGGTTTTACAGTCGAAAACGAAGGGTCCTGTGGCATAAGGGAGAGACCTCGGGGAATACCCAGCGGGTGATGGAGGCCTCCTTTGACTGCGACGGGGACACCCTGCTTTTTCAAGTGGAACAAACCGGCGTGGCCTGTCACCTGGGTACAAAAACCTGTTTTAATCAGTCTCCCCCTTCAGGAAGCCTGGGTACCTACTTAGAGGACCTTTACCGCCTGTTGCTCCACCGAAGGGAAAACCCCAAAGAAAAATCCTATACCACCTATCTGTTTAACAGCGGCCTGGATAAAATCCTAAAAAAAGTAGGAGAGGAATCCGCCGAGGTGATCATTGCCTCGAAGGACGAGGAAAAAAGCCGGGACAAGCGGGATACCCGCTACGAAGTGGCGGATTTATTTTATCATGTGTTGGTACTGCTGGCGGCCCTGGATATCCCCTTAGAGGAAATTGAACGGGAGCTGAGGAATCGATCCTAAGCTCTTTTCAGAGTTTTCCCCGGTACTTTCCCCCACCGAAAAAGGGTTTTAATAGAAAACTTTTAAATATTTTGTTATGAATCAAAACTCCGGGGTATATAAAAAATGCAACGGAACTACATCATTGTAGTTCACTCCCTATCCTCATACTTTAAAGCAGCAATACCTAAGGATAAAGCCCGAAAGTCTTAGACCCCCTTCGACTTTCGGGCTTTATCTTTTTTGTCTTTTATATCTTTTGTCTGTTATATCTTCTTTGCCTGTTTTGTCTTTTTTTGT
>CAZTIJ010000181.1:0-4893 GCA_964613365.1 uncultured Clostridiaceae bacterium
TGGGTGATAATCGTTGCAGCACCGGTTTTATGAATGGCTGCAGCCAAAGCTCCCAATAAAATGTAGTTCAGGGCGGTGTCGGCATTGCCTCCCATGCCGCCGATCAGGGTTTCCATGGTTTCCATCAGAGGCATTCCCGCCAGCAGTCCTCCCACTACGGCGGCAACGATCAAAGCCAGCAAAACGTTGAGCTTTAATAGGGATAATACCACCATGACAATAACGGAAATTAATACAGGGTTCGTTAACATGTTCTCACTCCTTTTTCTGATTTGTTTAAATATTATTGCTTGTTTGATTATTATAATACCATAGCGTCTTTAATGCGTCCATAAAAAAACTCCCGAAGGATATTCGGAAGTTTTTTTGTAAGGCTCGTATTCTTCAATATGATTTTCTGCTATTCTTTTTATGTCCCCGAGGGTTTCCCACGGTTCTATTATTTTCTCTAAAGGCTCAACTCCCCGATGGACTTTTCCACGGCCTGTAAAATTCTTTCATTATCAATCAGCTCTGAAGCTGTATTGATGTCCTTATAAAGAATTCGGTCCTCCTTCAGGGCAGGAAGTACCTGTCGTAAAGTGTTGTAAACCGGTGTGGTTCCAAGACCCATTTCTTTATGTTCCTGGAATTCCAGGGCCTGGGCTGCGGACATCAGTTCAATTCCCAGCACCCGGGAGCTGTTGTACACAATATCCCGGGCTTTCCTGGCGGCGATGGTTCCCATACTTACATGGTCCTCCTGGTTCGCCGAGGAGGGGATGGAGTCCACACTGGCAGGATGGGCCAGCACCTTATTTTCCGACACCAGAGCCGCGGCGGAATACTGAGCAATCATAAATCCGGAGTGCAGGCCGCCTTTTTCCGTCAGGAAGGCGGGAAGTCCGCTTAGCTGAGGATTTACCAGGCGTTCGATTCTACGTTCCGCCGCATTGGCCACCTCCGCCATGGCAATCCCCAAATAATCGAAGGTTAAAGCCATGGGCTGACCATGGAAGTTTCCGCCGGAGATCACATGATCCTCCTCGGTGAAAATCACCGGATTGTCCGTGACGGAGTTCATTTCTATTTCCACTTTTTCCAGTACATATCCCAGGGTATCCTTGGTGGCTCCATGAATCTGGGGGATGCATCGGAGACTGTAGGCGTCCTGTACCCGAATCTCTCCCTGTTTCGTGGTGAGTTTACTGCTTTCCAGCAAACGTCTCAGGTTCGCTGCGGTGTTGATCTGTCCGCTGTGGGGTCTTACTCCATGGAGTTTGGGATCGAAGGCATCGGTAATCCCGTTTAAGGCTTCGATGGTCAGGGCGGAGGAAATATCCGACATTTTTGCCAGCACCATGGCTTTATGAAGGGTTAAAGCCCCTACGGAAGTCATGGCCTGGGTTCCGTTAATCAGTCCCAATCCTTCCTTGGAGGTAAGGGTGATGGGTTCAATCCCCGCCTCTTTCATGGCCTCTTCCCCCGTCATTTTTCTTCCCTGATAGATGGCTTCCCCTTCCCCGATCATTACCAGCACCATATGGGACAGTGGGGCTAAATCACCGCTGGCTCCCAGAGAGCCTTTTTCGGGAATAATGGGATGAACCCCTTTATTCAGCATATCAATTAAGGTTTCGATGGTTTTTATCCGTACTCCGGAATATCCCTTTGCCAGGGCATTGGCCCGAAGCAGCATAATCCCCCGCACCTCTTCCTCAGAAAAGGGATCCCCCACCCCGCAGGAGTGACTGATGATAAGGTTTCGCTGCAGATCTTCGGTTTCCTCCTTGGATATGGCCACATCGCTGAATTTACCGAAACCCGTGGTGATTCCATAGGCTACCCGCTCTTCCTCCACATAACGTTCCACTAGATCTCTGGATTCCTGAATTTTTGTCTTTGCCTCCTCGGCCAGCCTCACGGGCTTCCGGTGCACCGCCACTTCAATAAACCGTTGTAAATTTAAGGTGTTCCCGTCAATCTGAATCATGATACCCCTCCTAAAAAAATTGTGTTTTCTTTTATCCTACCGATCCTCCGTCGCTAAACCGTCTAATCTTTTCAATATATCAACCTCATAGCATCCCTGGATCTTTTCCAGATTTTCAATGCCTCTTTGACAGTACCAGGAAAGGCTGTGGGTAAGGCATTGCCGCAGGCTTGGGGGCACCTGCCTTCGATCCATCATCTCCCGTTTGATTCCACTTTTTATGCGGTAAAGAATGCCCAACTCATAGGGGCTTTGAATCTTTTCACAGTATTTCTCTCCTCGGAAAAGACATTCCTGGGCCTTATGGTATTCCCCCTCCCGGAAATAGATCAGGGCCATAAAACCCTCCGCCGTGGACCTTCCCCAGGTTACGTCGTATTTTCCATAAAGTCGTAAACCCTTCTTGAAATAGGCCTTGGCCCGGTGAAAATCCCCGCCGTCAAAGGCCGCCTGTCCCGCCTTGGTGTAGAACATATTCAGGCTCCGGCTGATGTTTTGATCCTTGCAGATTTTAATGGCCTCATCGTAATACTTTAATCCTTCGAAAAATTTCATTTGGGCTCTTCGCACTTCTCCCAGATAATTGTATCCGGCGGCGATGTTTAACAGGTATTTGTCCTTGGATTTGGATATTTGGTTAAATAGACGAATGGAATAGCGAAGGGTTTCATCGGCCTGTTGGTAAGCCCCGATCATCAGGTAGTACACTCCCTGCAACCGATAGAATACCGCTTCTTCCTTGGGATAATCAATGGTTTTTAACAGCTCCATGCCTTTTTGCAGATTCTCCCGAACGGTTTTACTGTCGTGGATCTGGATTCCGTAATAGATCCGTTGTTTATATCCCTTCACCGCACTGCTGTAGTCCTGATGATTAAGGGCCACTTCAATCATTGTGTCGATATGATTTAGCCCCTGCTCATAGGATCCCTCCCAAATCAGATAGCGCCCCTTGATATAGTGAAAATACATTTCCTCCTTGGGAAAATCCCGGGAAGGCCTAAGGGTCTCCTTCACTTTCTGCAAATAGTACTCGATGTCCTCCATGGCTTTTGTCATTTGTCTTTTGGATAGATAAAAGCGGCTGAGTTCCTCCCCGGTATGCTGCTCCAATACGGGAAAAAGCTCATGGGAGAAATCCACATGCTGATTCAAATTTTTAATGCTGTATTTCAAGGTCTTTTCATAATTCCCCGCCCGGGAAAAATGATAAATTAATTTGGAATACAACAGTCGATCCCGATTCCCATGCTCCAACTGTTTTTCAAGATTTTCTCCGATCCGGGTATGGAGTATTTTCCGCTTCCCTTTGCTTTGTCTTCGATAACAGAACTCCCGAAGTTTTTGATGGGTAAAACGGTACTGAATCCGGTCCTCCTCTTCGTCCTCTTCTAAAATGCCTTCCCGGGACAGCGCCTCCAATTGATTGATCAGTTCCAGCTCATCCCAGCCGGTTAAGTGTTTCAGTCCTTCAAAATCCACTTTGTCAAAGAAAATCGAGGCCATATCCGAAATTTCCTCTCCTTTTTCCGAGAGATTTCGAAATCGGGTCTTCAACAGGTCTTCGATTTTCGGCGTGAAAACTTCCATACTGCGATCCCTTTTTAATGCATGGAGGTATTCCACGATGAAAAAGGGGTTTCCCTCGGTTTCCCGGTAGATTTCTTTTTTCAGTTTTTCATGGTTCCTTCCCTTTCTTTTTTTCAAAACCTCTTTGGCGGTTTCCGGAAAAGTCTTTTCGAAATTTGTCATGAAGTCCAAGGTTTCTTCCTTGGTAAACCGCTGTAATCCTATTTTTTCCAGGCGATTCTCCCGATTCAACTGGGATAAGAAGAATTTCAAATCCCGATTCTCTCCGATCCGTAATGTCCCAAGCATCCTCAGTTCCCGGGAATCGATCTTCATCAGCAGATTCTCCAGGAGTCGTAGACTTTTTTCATCCATCCACTGCAAATCCTCGAAAATCAACAGAATATCCTTTTTCCTCAGTATCCGTCGGAAAATTTCCACCAGGGCTTCTTCCAGTAATGGATCCTGAACCTTTCCCTTTCCATAGAAGGGATCCTCGGCCATCTCCTCTTCCATGAGAAAATGGGGAAAAGCCCGGGCGGCAATTTCGCTCCAGGGTTTCGGCAGGGGGATATCTTCTTTCTTAAAAACCTTCAGCAATTTAGCCATGATGGCATTCCAGGGTTTTAAAACGTACTCCTTCTCTGCGGCATAGCAGTTGGCGGAAAGAATCCGCTGATGATCCAAAGGCGTCTCCTTTAACAGCTTTTCCTTTAAACTGGTTTTGCCGATGCCCGCTTCCCCTGAAATAACCAGGGCACTTTTTTCCCGATTATTTTTTGAAGCCTCCAGAAACCGCCGGCCTATTTCCAATTCCTCCCGACGGCCGAAAAACAGGGTTTTTTCCTCCCCGGGGGATGAAGAATTGTTGTTATCTCCGTGCTTTAGTATTTCACAATAAATATTTTGGGTTTTTTCGTCGGGTTCAATGCCCAACTCCTCTTCCAGACAATGGCTGAGACTTTGATAGACCTCCAGGGCTTTGGAGCTAAGACCTAGATTCTGATATACCTCCATCAGCTTCCGGTAGCCCCGTTCATCAAATTCATCCTGTTGAATTACTTTTTTGCAGTGTTTTTCCCCCTCAATAAAATTCCCCTGTTTCAGGGCCTTATCAATTTTTTCATGGGATTTCTCAATATACAGATTTCGATAAAAGCTCCGTTGCTGATCCAGCCAATTGGAAAAACCCTCTTCATTTTTGATATAAAAACCTTTTAAAAACTCTCCCCGGTATAGCTCCAGGATTTTTCCCGGATATTTTTGGACCTGTAGGATGTCGCTTTCAATGGATAGTTCTTCATTGATCACCACCGTGGATTTTTTCGGTGAGTGGATAATCTCCAGACCGA
>CAZTIJ010000182.1:0-4886 GCA_964613365.1 uncultured Clostridiaceae bacterium
AAATTACGCTGGCCCGCTCATAATTCATGTTCTTCGATACATGGGCAAGGCTTTCTTTTACCTCCTGGGCCTTCTCAAAGTTCTCCTTGGTCAGTGGGATCCCCCGGGCAACCATTTTCTTTGCCAGGGCCATCTCTTCTTTTCCGGTTTTAAGACCTTCCGATTCCAACCGGGTAGCAATTTCTTTTTCCATCCCCTTTAAATCCTTCTCGCTAACCTCCTGGGGCTGACCGCCGCCGTAGAGTTTGGATACCATCTTTCCGATGGCCCCTCCGGTTTTCACCGCTCCCGATACCACGGCGTTTTTCACTCTATATAAATTTTTAATGCTGGGGTCAATTTTGTTTTTGATGGAATCAATGAGATTTTCCTCTTTTAAGTCCTTTAAATTATCCAATTTGGAAAAGGTTTCATGGATTTTGTTGATGTTTTCCTTGCTCATCTCCCCGCCGGTTTTATGTACGGCTTTAATAATATCGGTGATATCCTTTCCCATTTTGCTTCCGTAAAGTTCTTTGGCCTTAGCTTCGGCCTCCTCGGTGGAGAGCTCCTTTTTAAAGGAGAACAGCTTTTGAAGAAAGTTGGGTTTTTCCCCTTTGATTTTTTCCAGTTCATCGCCGATCTTTTGCAGGGAGTCCTTTTCCAGGTCCACATTTTTTTCCACCAGTTTTAGGGCCTTTTCATAGTCCAGCTCCGATGCGACCCGCTGGAGCTGCTTTTTCCCGCCGATATAGCTCAGTAGATTTTCCCGGGTCAGCTCCATACCGAACTTTTCCAGGGTTTTCATTCCTTCTACGTGATCCTTGGTGGGACTGAGCCCCATTTTCTCAATTAATTTCTCCTGGGGACTTGCCACTTTTTCATCCGCTGCCGGTGTCTTCGATTGTTGCTGAATCTCCGAGGCCACAATATCCCGTTTTTCAATGGTTACGGAATCCCCCACCTTGGCGTCGATCTCCGACTTCAGTTTCGCCTTTAGAATTTTTTCTCGGCCCAGATCCACCGTAACCTCTTTTCCCGATTTTTCTAATAGTACCCCTTCATATTTTTTGGATTTCAATCCCATACCGTAACCTTCGTTGATGATCCGTTGGGACTGACCGTTTTGTATTGTATTATTCATCGTTTCCTCACCTATTTCCCTTATGGATTTATACCTGTTTTCCCTTTTTCATTCATCCGCCGGATCTTTTATAATGCCTTCGGCAATTACGAAGGATATCCTCTGCCCAGGTCCTTTCATCTTCTCTTATGTTATCGACAGAAACCCGGAATATCTTAATGGGGGATGGCCGAGAAATTCATCCTAAATATTTTTGCGGTGGCGCCGATAATAATAGTAGGGTATAATGGGAGAAAACTTGTCAAGATAAATGTAGACGAGCTACAGTTTTAAGTTATATATCGGAGGTTTAGTTATGGATAACAATATCAATTCAATCGGATCCATTGAATCCTTTCCCGGCTTTGAAGAAAGCAAAAGCCGCAAGGAAGTGCAAAAACAGGAATTTATGTCGAAATTTCAGGAAATCAAGTCCGACGACGTAAGAAACCATTTGGAGAGTCTCTATGATAAGATCGCCAAGCAATCGGACCGCATCGGAGATAAGCTGCATCTTTCCGAAGTGATTAAATATAAGGGTTTGGTTCGGGAGTTTTTGGATGTGGCGGTGAAAAATTCCCACCACTTTGAAAAGCAAAATTTCCTGGATAAGCGGGGCCGCCACCGGGTATACAGCATCGTAAAAAACGTGGACCGAGAGCTGGACCACCTGACCAAGGAATTTTTAACCCAGGAAGTGGACCGGATTTCCGTGCTTCGAAGGCTTGATGATATCCGGGGCATGCTGATCGACGTTTTCATGTGATTTTTATTCAAAAGTGTACCACAGGGTCAGACCCCCTGGTACACTTTTTGGCCAGGGCTAGCATCGGTACATAGATCATGGGACCCCAGGGCTTTGACAGCAGGCTGCATAGCCGGACATAAAAAAAGCGAAGAACTCTACCCCCGTAGAATGTTCTTCGCTTTTTTAATGGTTTTGTTACTCTTCAGCCCGCTTACCCTGCAGGTAAGCGATGATGAAGGGATCAATGGCACCGTCCATGACGGCGGAAACGTTGCCGCTTTCCTCCCCGGTACGGTGGTCCTTGACCAAATTATAGGGATTGAACACATAGGACCGGATTTGGGATCCCCAGGCGATTTCCGTATACTCCCCCTGAAGGTCTTCAATATGTTCTTTTTGCTCCTGCTCTTTGATATCGATCAGCTTTGCCATCAACATTTTCATCGCCGCATCCTTATTGCTGTGCTGAGAACGCTGATTTTGACACTGTACCACAATCCCTGTGGGAAGGTGGGTGATACGAACGGCGGAGTCCGTCTTGTTGACGTGCTGCCCTCCGGCGCCGCTGGCCCGGTAAGTATCGATTTTCAAATTTTTCGGATCAATATTCACAGTGACGTCCTCATCCAACTCCGGGGTAACATCCACCGAGGCAAAGGAGGTGTGGCGTTTTCCCGAAGAGTCAAAGGGAGAGATCCGAACCAGACGGTGGACTCCCTTTTCGCTTCGAAGATAGCCATAGGCATTTTCTCCCTTAACCAGTATGGTGGCACTTTTGATCCCCGCCTCGGGATCCTGAATGTAATCCAGCATTTCCACGGTATAGCCATGGCCTTCCGCCCAGCGGGTATACATACGAAGAAGCATCTTCGCCCAGTCTTGGGCATCCAAGCCTCCGGTTCCCGAGTTGATGGCGAGAATGCCGTTGTTTCTGTCGTACTTCCCTATAAGCAGCAGCTGTAGCCGCTTTTTTTCCAGATTTTTCTCCAGTTTCTCCAGCTCGTGATAAAACTCCTTCTCGAAGCTTTCGTCCCCTTCTTCGATGAAGGTAAGCATCATCTCCAGCTCTTCCAAGTCCTTTTCCAGTTTGTTGTAGTACTCGATTTCCTCTTTATAACGGTTGGCGGCCTTCACCACTTTTCGGGCCTCCTCGGGATCATCCCAAAAGCCCTCCTCGGTCATTTTAAAGTCCAGCTCTTCCGTTTTCTCCTTCAAATTTTCAATGTCAAAGAGAAACCCTCACTTCGTCCAAAGTCTCCTGCAATTCTTCTAATTTTTGTTGATACTGATCGGTATTAAGCATTGAATGGCCTCCTTTAACCTTCTATATCTTTTTGGAAAAGGGATTTCCTTTCCCGACCTTAGTCCTTTGTTCAGGGTAAAGTGTACCAGGGGGTCTGACCCCCTGGTACAAAAATGGGATGTTACTCATTTTTTCCGTGGCACTTTTTGTATTTCTTGCCGCTGCCGCAGGGGCAGGGATCGTTTCGTCCTATCCGCTCTCCTTTGACCACGGTTTTTTGCTGCACTTTCCCGTGGCTGGCGGTGGAGGGCTTGGCTACGGCCTTACGTTCCACCGTGGCTTCCGGATCAATTCTAAAGAGGTACTTCACCGTATCCTCCTGGATGCTGTGGGTCATGGCCTGGAACATATCGTACCCCTCTACCTGATAGGCACGAACGGGATCCTGCTGACCGATGGCCCGCAGGTTGATTCCCTGCTTTAACTGGTCCATATCATCGATATGGTCCATCCACTTCTGGTCGATGATTCGAAGAAGAATCACCCGTTCCACTTCCCGCATCCGTTCCTCGCCCACTTCCACTTCCTTCTCGGCGTAAACTTCCTCGGCGGTCTTTAAAATGATCTCCTTTAGAGATTCCCGGGTAAGGTTCTCCGTCTCTCCGAAATCCAGTCGACCCTTGGGCAGAAATTGTCCGGTTAAATAATCCTTCAAACCGTCTAAGTCCCACTCTTCGGGGAACTGTCCGTCGGCGGTGTAAATTTCCACTGCGCTGTCCACCAGTTCTTCCACCATGCCGAAGATATGGTCTTTCATATTCTCTCCCTCAAGCACCTTTTGCCGCTCGTTGTAAATTACTTCCCGCTGTTTGTTCATGACGTCATCGTACTGCAGTACGTGTTTACGGATGGAGAAGTTCTTGCCCTCCACTTTCTTCTGGGCGTTTTCAATGGAGTTGCTGAGCATGCGGTTTTCGATGGCCTGATCCTCTTCAATGCCCAGTTTTTCCACCATGGCCTGCATTCGTTCGCCGCCGAAGAGGCGCATTAAATCGTCTTCCAGGGCGATGAAAAATCTGGAGGATCCCGGGTCACCCTGACGTCCCGCACGACCCCGCAGCTGATTGTCAATTCGCCGGGATTCATGGCGTTCGGTACCGATGATATGAAGGCCCCCCGCCTTGATTACCTCTTTGTTTTCCCGATCGGTTTCGTCTTTATACTGCTCAAGATACAGATCGTATTTTCGCTTTGCATCCAGTAGTTCCTGATCGGTAAGTTCCGCCGTACCGGTGACCTCGTTGATCACCTCATCGGAAAAACCGTTCTTTCGCATGGCTTTTCTAGCCAGGAAGTCCGGGTTGCCTCCAAGGATAATATCGGTTCCACGGCCGGCCATGTTGGTAGCAATGGTCACCGCCCCTTTTCGCCCCGCCTGGGCCACGATCTCCGCTTCCCGTTCATGGTGCTTGGCGTTTAGCACTTCATGGGCAATGCCTTTTTTCTTCAGCCGTTTGGAAAGCTCTTCCGAGTTTTCGATGGAAACCGTACCCACCAGCATGGGCTGTCCATCCTTATGAAGCTCGGCTATCTCCTCGATCAGGGCACTGAACTTTCCTTCCACGGTTTTGTAAATCACATCGGGATGATCCTTTCGAATGACCGGTTTGTTCGTGGGAATTTCCACAACGTCCATACCGTAAATGGCTAAGAATTCATCCTCCTCGGTTTTGGCGGTACCGGTCATCCCCGCTAATTTATTATACATTCTAAAGTAGTTTTGGAAGGTGATA
>CAZTIJ010000183.1:0-4841 GCA_964613365.1 uncultured Clostridiaceae bacterium
AAAGTCTTTGCAGTTGCTCCCCTTCTACCCGGTACACCGTCCATTCATCCATGGGGATCGCCCCCATCTCCTTATAAAACTCAATGGATGTGGTGTTCCAATCAAGACACCACCAATCCAGTCGTCCGCAGTTTCTATCCACGGCGATTTTCCCTAAAAAGGATAACAGCGTTTTGCCGTACCCTTTTCCCCGATACTCCGGTTTTACAAAAAGGTCTTCGAGATAAAGGTTGGCTTTCCCTAAAAAAGTAGAATAGTTATGAAAAAACAGAGCAAAACCTACAGGTTTTCCATCTTCTTCTCCAAGGATTACCTCCGCCTGATTTTTTACAAAAAGAGATTCTTTCAGCCCTTCCTCTGTGGCCACCACTTCATCCAGCATCTTCTCATAATCCGCTAACGCTTTGATAAACTCTAAAATAAGGGGAACATCATCCTCAGTGGCAAATCGTATTTCAAAGCCTTCAATATTGGTTCGGTAGATCCTCATATTAACCGCCTCCTCTTATTTTTACCTTTTTAATTTCTCTCCTGGGCCAATGCGGAAATAAAGTCCTCCAATCCAAACACCAATATTCCCCGCTCATCTTGATAAAAGAGAAGCTGATGATCATGATTAATAAACAAATCGTTGTAGTTCCATAAAGGAGGGGTCTCTCCTTGACTTTCACCATCTTTACTATAACGTAAATAATCGCCCATAGTATATTTTTCGGTACTGCTTTCAAACAGTAATTCCCCGGTTTCCCGATGAAAGTAAATTCCAGCGGAAGAACCCATAAAAGATCGGTCCATCAATTGATCCATGGATAAGGCAAAATAATCCTTCCCTTCTTCTTGAGTTGGTTTCCCATAGTTAGCCAACAACGAAGCGTAGCCTTCATGGATGAGTTCTTCATAAGAGTCCAGGAAGATTATTTCTTCTGTTTCATCTAAAGCGTCATAGGATATGTCCAGTAAAGTTAACTCCAGCTTTCTCTGGCCTTCTCCTAAAAATTCTTCTGCGGCTACTAGCATATTATTATCTTTTTCGTAGAAAATCCTACTTCTTCCCTTCTCCATACTATGATGTATTTCCATTACTGCCTCCAGGGATCCTTTCTGATCCTTTAAAATCATACTTCGGTCGCTGATAATTCCTCCGCTGGATATGCCCAGGATTTCCAAGAAATAATAACCTTCTTTCATGGGATGAAAATCATAATCCACTCCATGGATCCCTAATTCATTTTTAGTTTCATAAATAGGCTTTAACCTTTCCGAGAGTTTCGAGGTAAAAAAGGCACCCTTTGCCATATCAAATTCCCAGAAATCTCTATCTTCAGTAACAATCAATAGCCGGTCCTCATTTATCGGTTCGACCTGAGTAATTAATTCTTTCTGTAATTTTTCAGGGAAATCATCGGGCTTGATGATTTCCTGTTTTTCAAAATCATAAAGGGTGATGGGGGCTTCCGGGGTTCCCCCCTCTTCTGTTCCATTGCTGATGGGAACCAACAGCATGATCCCATGGTCCGGGCTTAAAAAGTATTTCCCTGGGGTTTTTTCATCAAAGTATACCTCTTCGATAGTATCTTGGGTATGATTTTTCACTTTCACGGTGAAGTTTTCCTCGTGATTAACCTTTCCATGGGATATGATGGAAAATACATTCTCATTAAAGAGTAAAAATTCCTCACTATACATTGGAAAGGGGGAATCGTTTTCTAAAACTCCATTACTTTGAAGGCGAAGCTCCCCTTCACTACTTTCTAAAATCCACCACTGGTCCCTTACGGATTGATCCGTAATCCGATAAACATCTCGATGCCGTTGAATTTCATAATACTTGTACTCTTCAATCTCAGCAAATAAAACCACCGGGTAGTCCTCAGCTAAAACGAACGGTCCCGTCAGCTCACCGGTTTGAAAGTCATAGGTCTGAAAAACCAGTTCCTGATTGTCGGAGAATAAAACCGCAATTTCCTCGGCATCCACCGCCACCTGCAAGGGGTTTTTATCACTAAACTCCTCTACCCAGATGGGCTCGATCCTATTCATTATATGATCAATTTGACTGCTTAAGTAGTATCGTGTTAAGGACTCCAGGTATAAGTTTCGTATGGCAAATATCCCTTCGTCGTCAATATATTCCCGCATAAAATCTTCAGGATAGCCGCTTCGATAATGAAGCTCATACCCGAAGAGTTCATCACCGGGTCTTTCATATTCCCGGAGCTCTAAAGAATGTATCCCCAAGGTTCTTGTTGCCTTCTCCGTCATTGTTTCCACAATAATTTCCACTAAACTCTCCCGGCTATTAATCTGTCCCCGATATTTCCGGAAATCCGATTCCGAAATCAGATTCTCCAACGCTTCCTCTTGATAAAAACCATTCAGAGATACCTGGAGACGGTAAGTGTCTCCTTCGGATCTCTTTGTAAATCCGAATTCAAAGTCATGATAAAAGTCCTTATCTCTTAGGGTTTTTGCTACCTCTTTTTCTAATGAGCCCTCAGGTAGCTCGTCGGTAACTACGGTGAAGTCCATGAATTCTTTTATCTTTTTTAAATCGTCGGCTATATAGGATATCGGGTTCTGTGGAATTACAAAATAGAAAGCATCGGGATTCTCCGCTTGCCAGGCGCCTCTGTTTTGTTTGATTATTCTAATTTCCTCGGGAAGAGCTATGGTCTCCCGGGAGACATCTTCCATAGCCTCTACATAAAGTCGCTCTACAGCCTCTTCAATAGATTCTTCCTCCCAAGCCTTCTCGTTGATCACGCCTTCATACAAACGGTCATATACCTCGTTGAGGTTGGGTCGGGAGAGTATTACTTCATAAGAAACTTCATTTCTTCCATTGGTTACCTCAATCAGTTCATAGATCTCTAATTTTCCCGCCATTACTTCATCATATTCCTCTGCCATTTCATGCTTTGCTTGATTAAAAGCACTTTCCAGGGCTTCATTTTTTGCCTCGGCCTCTCCGCTTCGGCTAACGTATACACTTCCGATTATTACAGCAATCAGTAGCACAATCACAATTCCTAAAAACCATTTCACTTCCCGGTTGTTATACTTCATAAAATCCCCCTTCTGCCTCTGGATCACTCATTTTATGTACATCGATTCACAATCCTTATTTATAATACCACAGCGGTGCTTCTGTATCAAAATTTTCCTTCGCCATTATTCGACATTCCAGCTTTTTTTCCTTTGGTCTTCGATTTCCCCAACCCCTTTGGAACATTTTCTTTATAAAACTCGTCTCATGGGTATGAAGTTAGTAAAGCGCTTTACGTAAAAGATGAATAGACTTCGTTGCCATAAGTCGGATCAATATATTTAGAGAAAGGAGAATCCTTATGTTTCATTCGCTGTTAAACCGCCGCAAAATAATACTTTTATCCGTAGCTCTATTCCTCCTGATATTTGCCTACTCCTGCGGTACCGCTGTGGATCCCACAGTCCGAAGCCAGAAAGGCTATATAGTGGATATAACCGAAGAGCGGATCTACGTAATCAGCCATATTGACCGGGAGGACATCGAGGAGTTGACCGAAGATGAGCTTTTGGAAAAAAGCGTTGAAGGCTCCGATAATCGGGACCTGATTGCGGTCTGGTATAACGTTGGCAGTGTGGATGACTATCAAGTAGGGCAATATGTAGAGGTTCGCACTCGAGAAGTCATGGACAGCTTCCCTCAACAGGCCGACGCCGCGGGTATAACCATCCTAGATGAGCCATAGCCATCGGTTGCCTCCCGGTAATATCAAAAGGTTAATGCGGTTTTCTATGCCGATGAACTGCAGAAAGACAATGAAAAGTTATTGACCCTTTTCGGACTACAACAAACCGATAATTCGCCACCAGGTATAATAGATCCCCAGCAGAACCAGGGGCATAATGAAGGTGAGCCCCAATCCATATCGGGTAACCACACCACTATCAAAGAAACCTTTTCCGTTTCCAATCAATAGCATCACATTATGAAAAGGGAGCAAATAATGAGTAGATACGGAAACATGAATGATAAATACAAGTCCTAAAGTAGGTATTACCCCTTCACCGATCACCATCAGACTGGGAACTACTACGGAAAGGGTTGTAATGTTACTCCCGAGAATCATATGCATGGCCATGGAGATCACCATAATAACGAAAAGATACAAGAGGCCGAATTCCTCCGGTAACAAACCTTTCAACGGAAGAAAAAGGATCTCCGCCACACCGCTGTTGGTCATCACTTCTCCGATGGAAAAGGCAGCAGTGATAAAGATCAATAGCTCAAAATCCACGGACCCCAGATCCCTTTTCTTAACCAAGCCGAACAAGGCCATCATCCCGGTTCCCAAAACAATTACCACCGGAGATCCGATGCCATGAAAGGGTTCTAAGATCCAAATAAGTACCACGACTAGAATCAGCCACAGATTTCTTTTTTCCTTTTTGGTCAGAGTGGCTTCTTGATAACGGTTTTTCATTGTTTTTACTGCCACAGGATAATCCAACAGCAATTGCTTAAAGGTTATGCAAAACAGTACATAAGTCAAACCGATAAAAATCAAAGTAGGCACCGTCATGATTTGGGTCCATAAACCCCGGGTGATTTCAATGCCTGCAATGGCTATCAGAGCATTGTTCAGGATAATATCCCCTCGAATAAACATCATATTTACCACTATAGCTGTAGCAAAGGTAAAAAACATTAATACCCCAATCAATTCCCGGGGGAGTTTTCGTCCTTGGAAAAATTCTTTTAATATGGTCCCGAGGATAATAATTCTGGCAAATGGCTGGGGGATTACAAAAATTAACAGGGTATTCAGTCCGATGACCATCCACAGCAAGGAGTGAAT
>CAZTIJ010000184.1:0-4807 GCA_964613365.1 uncultured Clostridiaceae bacterium
ATACTGATCTTAACGAGACGGATTTTAACGAGATAGATTGATAGATACCTAACTAAAAATAAGAGCGCTATACAACCACAGCCCGATCATGGGAAAGCTGACAAAAGAGAACCCTAACCGGGAAGTGTTATTTCGTGTTGTTTTGTGTTGATTGGTGTTGATTGGTGTTGATTTGTGTTGTTTTGTATTGATTGGTGTTGATTCGTCCTTTTTGCATGTACAGCTATGGGAATTCTTACTTAAATCGATTATAATAGCCTCACAACGAACAAATCAAAAATACATTAGATCGCCTTTCCTAGGGCACAAAAAAGGCCGGTCTGTAATAACTGAAATCCTTATTCAAAACCTACCCCTAATAGTTTGACTATTTCGTCAATTCATGGTATTCTTTTTTTATGAAACGCCGTTTCAAAATATAAAAAGGAGTGATACTATGGGCAATGAACCGACTGATGCCAACAGCAATGTAACCTTTGACCGAAAATCTTTACTAAAATTCGTAATACCCTCTTTATTAGGAATGATTTTATTTGTTATCCCGCTGCCCTATGGCGAAAACTTCACCATCGGTGTAGGCTTTATGGCAGATCTCTTTCGCGAATCCTATGGAGAGATGTTGCCGGGCTTAATGACCGTCGTGGTGATCCTCAGTGCCGTGCTGTCATTGATTGCCGTAGCCGCGAAGCCGAATTTCGTAATGAATCGACCGTTTTTTAAGAACTTATTGGCGGTGGGTCCCTTATGGCTGGTATCCCGGGTGCTGGGTGCCGTCTTTATCTTTCTTACCTTTTACGGGATCGGACCGGATTTTGTCATCTCCGGGGCTACCGGAGGCACGATTCTCTATGAACTGCTTCCGACCCTGGCCACCTGGTTCTTCTTCGCCGGATTCTTACTGCCCCTACTGCTGGATTTCGGCGCAATGGATTATCTCGGTACGTTGATTCGAAAAATGATGCGCCCGCTGTTTCGGGTCCCGGGCCGCTCGGCCATTGACGGCATCGCCTCGTGGATCGGAAGCGGACCGGTGGGGGTTGTTTTGACCGATAAGCAGTACCAAAAACGATTTTACACCGCCCAGGAAGCGAGCATTATTTCCGTTTGTTTTTCCATCGTCTCCCTTCCCTTTGCGGTAGTGGTGGCTCAGTTTCTGGAACTGCAGCATGTATTTTTACAGTTTTACTTTGCCATTTCCTTTGCCAGTTTCATTGCGGCATTAATCCTTCCCCGAATCCCGCCCCTTACGAAAAAATCCCATGATTATTTTGAAGGGGGAGAGAAAAACATCAACGAGGAGGTACCCGATGAACGCAGTCTTCATAACTGGGCGGTGGAAAAAGGCATTCTTCGGGCCAAGACTGCAAGCGGCGCCACGGGAGTGGTGGTAGACGGAACCAAAACCGTAATTGACATTTATCTCAGTCTGATGCCGCTGGTTATGGCCTGGGGTACCCTTTCACTGATTATCGTAGAGCACACGCCGATTTTCACTTGGATCTCCTATCCCCTTATTCCGGTATTGAATCTGTTACAGGTTCCCGGAGCGGAAGTGGCGGCCCCGGCAGTGGTGGTGGGATTTGCGGATATGTTCCTTCCTTCCATTCTGGTTGCCAATCTGGAGTATGAAATCACACGGTTTATCATCGGTGCCATGTCCTTTACCCAGCTGGTCTACCTCAGTGAAACCGGCGCCGTAATCTTAAAATCCAAAATTCCTATGAATCTGTTGGATTTGTTTATCGTCTTTGTCCAGCGTACGATTATTACCTTGCCCATTGTGGTATTAATAGCCCATATAATCTATTAATGAAAGAGGTGCTTACATGAAACATCCCTTTATTGCCAAACGATACTGGAAAGACCAAAAGACCCCCATGGGGGCTTCCGACGAGCTGGCAAAGTCCTTTGACGACGTAATAGACCTCAGCCTGGGGGACCCGGACCAAACCACGCCGGAATCCGTGATCCAGGCCGCTTTTGAGGACGCCAAAGCCGGTCACACCAAATACACGGATTTTCGGGGAGACCCTGAGCTTCGGGAGGCCATTATGAAAATGTACCGGGAGGATTTCAATATTTCCTTCGCCGATGAAGAAATCATGGTCACCGCCAGCGCCTGTCTGGGGATGTACCTTGCCCTGGAGGCGATTGTGGATGACGGGGACGAAGTGATTATCCATGAGCCGTGCTTTACCCCCTATCCCCAGCAAATTGAGCTGGCCCGGGGGATCCCGGTGGCTCTGGATACCCTGGAGGAAGACGATTTTGAAATCGACCCGAAACGACTGGAGGCACTGATCACCGAGCGAACGAAAGCCCTGGTGATCAACACGCCGAACAATCCCACCGGTACCGCCTTTCGACGGGAAACCATGGAGGCGGTGGCGACAATCGCTAAAAAATATGATTTGGTGGTAATTGCCGATGAAATTTACGGCGCCTACAGCTATCAGCGGGAGTTTATTCCGATGGTCTCCATTCCCGGCATGAAGGAGCGGACCATTACCATCAACAGTTTTTCCAAGGACTATACCATGACCGGCTGGCGGGTGGGCCATGTGCTGGCACCGGACTTTATCATTGAAACGATTCAGCAGATTAATGAAAACGTAGTGTTCACCGCCCCGTCGGTATCCCAGCGGGCAGCCCTTCACGCTCTCCGACAACGAAAGTCCATTCAGCCGCCGATGGTTCAGGAATATCGGGACCGGGTGTTTTATGCGGCGGATCGGATCGGCAAACTGAAAAATATGTCGGTACTGCCGCCGAAGGGTACCTTTTATCTGTTTCCCAATATTAAAGCTACGGGCCTTTCCTCCAAAGAGGTCAGTGACCGGATTCTGAAGGAAGCTCATGTGCTTACACTGCCGGGCAATGCCTTTGGAAAATGCGGAGAAGGCTATATCCGTATCGCCTGCACCGTGGGGGTGGATACGCTGAAAGAAGCCTTTGACCGGATTGAAAAGATGGATCTGTTTCAGTAACCGTAAAAAGAAAGTCCCCCCATTAGAATTCATCTCTAATGAGGGGATTTTTTATAGCTGTGCTTCCGTAGCGTCCACCGCCGCTATGAGTTTTTCCTCCAACTGCTTATAGCCCTTAAATTCCATTCGGGTGGTAGGGCCGGAGATACTGATGGCTCCGATCAGCTCTCCTCTTTTATTGCGTATTCCCCGTGCAATGCAGGTCAGGCCGTACTCGTACTCTTCCCGGTCATAGGCTATGCCCTTTTCTTCAATGGCCTTTCGTTCCTTTTCAAAGCTTACGTACTCTGTTATCGTGTATACGGTCCGCTTCGAATGGGTCTGTTCTTCAAAATAAGCCTTTCGTTGCTTTTCATCAAATTCCGTTAAAAACACTTTTCCCATCGCCGAACAATTTAGGGAGGACACCGGAAACAGTCGGGATACCAGTAAGGAAGATTCTCCCTCCTTGGAATACAGGATCAGTACCGAATCCTCGTGAAGTTTACCGATGTTTACCGTCTCTCCCACCTCTCGGGAAAGCTTGTCTGCAGCGGTTTTGGCCAAATCGTACCAATGATGATTATGCTTTGCCCGTTCTCCGTATTTTACGCAGTTCATGCCCAGCACAAAATCACCGTTTTCTCCGATCCGCTGCACCATCCCCCATTTTTCATAAGTATTGAGTATCCGAAATACCGTAGCCTTTGGTAAATCCAGCTGTTTCGAAATCTCCGATGTCCCCACGGGCTCCGTCCAGTGATATAGAAAATCCAGAATCTCCATTCCCCGATCAATCATTGTAATGAAATTGCTTTTATCCATGAATCCTTCCACCTTTTGACGAATTTTGGTAAACCCCTCGTCCTTGATTCGAACGCTCTTTATTATAGTCTACCACAAATCACAGCCTAAATGCCACTCAGTTGTTATTGGGTCAACATGATCTTGGACTGTGTCCAAATGACTGCTATTATCTTGACACTTTAATTCCATTATTTCTACCAAAAAAATTTTCGAACTCACACAGGGCATGATTGGAGCTACGGTTTTTCCTCCCGCCGTGAGGGTTCTATTTCTGGGTTCTCAAACGATTACAACATTTTATTAGTTCTTCTAGTCGTTGGTTTCAACCCTTAATTGCATGAAAAGAATTAAAACAACTAGATCTTATATACTTTTGCATTGCTAACCCACATGGGAACCGTACCCTGGGTAGTTATAATAGACAAAATTTCATAAGATAACTATGTTGACAAACACCGCACCCCACATCCTCTTCATTTCTTACAATCAAAAGATTCATTGTTGATTGCTTTTTAAAAAATCAATTGATGCATTTTCCGATAAGGGCTTGCTGTAGTAAGTATCACTCGAAGACTATCAATAAAGTCCGCCATATCTATTTGTCTTTTGTACATGTCATCCAGCATTTCTTTTTTGTTTTTACCCCAAACCTCTCCTCTTTAAATCCGGTACTTCCACATAAGGTTACCACTTCGTATTTACCAACCATTTATAGCTCCTTTCAACGGTTATTCTTGATTTGTTTTGTTGCTCCACACCTTAATAGCGCTACCTCACAAAGGCACTGTCCCCTTGTGAGGTCCATTTTCAGAAAAAAATCTTCCCAAGGTTTTCGTTGTCACATCGGAGATCACCGTAATATTTAAGTTATAAAACAAGCATTATCGCCAAAATTTAGTCATATCTTTTTTATCCTCAATATTATATGTGATCATTTTATCCAGCAAATCAAAATCTACTTCATCCGTCCATTTAATTCTAAACAACCCTTGAGTGTGGGAGTATCCCGCTTTCTCAATCTCTTTTTCAAAGAG
>CAZTIJ010000185.1:0-4797 GCA_964613365.1 uncultured Clostridiaceae bacterium
TGTCAACACTTTTTTATGTCCCTGTGCTGATTTCCTCCAGCCCGGCCTCAGGTTTGCTATGGATATTCCAATCACAATCACGACTCCCCCCAGAATTTGCAATGGATAAAGGGTTTCATTCAAGACCATAAAGGCCGCCAGAACCCCTATAAAGGGCATAAGGTTAATGTACACATTCGTAATGGTAGCCCCTAACTCCTTTAACGCAGAAAGGTACATAAAGGTGCAAAGTGCGGAACAAAACAGTGTTAAATACAATATATTGCCCCAGGATACCATGGATATGGGCCCCCAGCTTTGATACTCCATTAAGGCTACGGGAAGTAAAAACAGGCTGCCGAAGAAACTTTGGTAGGTGGAATTAAACAAGGTGGAATATTTCTGTTCCAGGGCTTTGTTCGCCAAGGAAAACACCACCCAGCTAAGCGCTGCACCGATCAGAAGCACGCTGCCCACCACTTCACTGTACCCTCCGCTAATATTTAAGGAGTTTCCGATGACAAACCCCACGCCGACTAGGGTGACCACGGCGCCGAAAGTTTCCTCTTTTTTCACGGGCCTGTTTAAGAATACCCTCTCTCCCAGCATGGTGAAGATGGGAATCGATGCCAACAAAATCGTTGCATTGGCCGCACTGATCAGGCTGATCCCGTAGGTTTCCAGAATAAAGTACAATGTAATTCCCGCTCCGCCGCAGAACATCATCCGTTTTCGATCTTTCTTTGCCAGACGCATTTTCGGATTTATTTTCCGATTAATCCCCCAAAGGAGTAAAGATGCCAGAGCAAACCTTATAAAGGCCAAGGTTCCCGGAGGGACTTCCTGTAACACGATTTTCGTATTGGTGGCGGAGATTCCCCAAAAGAGCACGGTCAACAGGATGAGTATATTGGCTTTGATTTTTTTATTTTTCATTTGATCCCCTCTTTCTGTTCCCATGGAAGCAAACCCTTCCCCGATGGTTATGAAAACCCTCTCACTGTTCATTATATCTTCTTAGGCTTCTCCTGTATATCTCTATCCTAATTTTCTTCAATGATTTTCTTTTACGGCTTCCTTTTATTATTTTCTTCTATATATTATGCTTTTTGATTCGGAAAATCTATTGTATACTTAGGGTATTCCATGACCATCAATGCAAAGCAAAAATATTGGGCTGGTACAGCCATCAAAACTCGAAAGGAAGTGTTCTAATGAAAGTATTAGCGGTGCTTGGCAGCCCCATACGCCGGCGCAACAGCGAAACCTTACTCAACGAAGTAATCAACGGTTTGGAGGACCATACGTCAGAAAATGAGTCCCTGGAGGTGGACTTTGTCTCTGTCCAAAGCCTAAAGGTCAGTCCCTGCGTTGCATGCGACCGCTGCACTAGAATTAAGGGGTGTGTGTTCCAGGATGACATGTCTTACCTATATAATACCTTTAATGATTCCGATATCATTCTTTTTTCCTCCCCCCTTTATTTCAACTCTGTCAGCGCCCAGGCAAAGGCCATCATTGATCGTTGTCAGGCCATATTCTCCAGTAAATATGTACTGAAGGATCCGATGATCGACCGTAACCGGAAACGCCTCGGTCTTTTCATTTCCACCGCCGGGGTGGACATGAAGGATGATACCGACCTCTTCAAGGGGACACTCCCGGTGATGGATCTGTTTTTCCGTTCCATTAATACGGATTACGTGGGCAATCTTTTCGTGGGCAATGTAGACCGGGTGAAAACCACCGATAATCCCGAGGCATTGCATTCCGCCCGGGAATGGGGACGGGTTCTGATGGACAAGCATAAGGGGCTTACTCCCTCTTCAGGTTAAGCAAGTGGAACAAGAAAAAGGCTCTCCCTTCGGAGAGCCCTTTTTTTTCGGGGAGTTTCTATTTTATTTGGATGAAAGATGTTCTCAATACTGCCTCTTTTACAGATGCTCATCTCCCTCGTCCCAATCAATGGGGCATAGCCCTCCGGACTTCAGAGCCTTTAACACCCGTAGCGTTTCTTCCACACTGCGGCCCACGTTCAAGTCATGAACAACGGAGTAACGTAAAATCCCTTCAGGATCTATAATGAAAAGTCCCCTTAGGGCAATCCCGTCTTCTTCTACCAGTATGCCGTAATCCTGGGCTACTTTTTGGGTCATGTCCGAAGCCAGAGGGAAGTTAAGGGCTCCCAAGCCCCCATGCTCTTCCGCTTGGTTGATCCATGCTTTGTGAGAGTGCTCACTGTCGGTGCTGGCACCTAAGATCTCCGCCCCCTCTTTCTTAAAGTCCTCTATATGTTTGTTGAATCCTTTAATCTCCGTGGGGCAGACAAAAGTGAAATCCAGGGGATAAAAAAACAATACCAACCATTTTCCTTTGTAGTCCCCCAGGGAAACCTCACTAAAATTTTCCCCGCTTCCGTCTACGGTCTTCATTGTGAAATCCGGTGCATTTTTTCCAATCATTCGTTCTGGCATAATATGTTACCTCCTGTTGTATTTTTTATTTTTTTCTTACACATCCTATTATATACCACGGGGATTATTTTTTAAACAATAAATTTTATTTATTGATAATAAATTTCACTCAACCCGGGAGGAAAGTCTTTCAAAATTAATTGATTTTCTTCTCTTTCAATTGGGTAAGAATATAGTAATCATTAACCCTAGGCTTTATTCTTGGCTTTTAAAACCATCGGAGAGGATGATCCCATGAAGTCCATCAAGGTCTATTCAAAAAGTTATTGTCCCTTTTGCCAGCGAGCCATCAAGCTGTTGGAGGAAAAAAAACTGCCCTTTGAAATTATTGATATTACCGAAGATGAAGAAAAAATGATGACGTTGTCCGCAGAAACCAACTGCGATACCGTCCCCCAGATTTTCATCGGCGATGGGTTTATCGGAGGCTGTGATGAATTAATGGCCTTAGAGAAAAAGGGAGAACTGGAAAAATTACTGGAAGACTAAGGGCATTTGTCCAAGGTTCGTATATTGGCTTACCCATACTATTTATTAGGAGGCGATTTCATGAGTGAAAAAAATTTAGAACAATGTCTCGATGTAATCAAAGATATTCGAAGCATCCGAAACTATTTGGATAAACCCATTGAAGAAGAAATCTTAAAAAGCATTATTGACTGTGCGCGAATGGCTCCCACCGCTAGAAACATTCAACCCTGGGAGTTTGTGGTAATAACCGACAAGGCACTTTTAAAGAAAATGGCGGACCTGATTCCCCAGGGAGAGTTTATCCAGGATGCCGCCGCCGGTGTGGTTGTGTTTTGTCATAAGAACACGGAATACTTTTTGGAGGACGGCTCCGCCGCTACCCAAAACATCCTGGTGTCCGCCCGTTTCCACGGCATCAAGTCCTGTTGGATCGCCGGGTACCAAGGACCCTATTATGAGAATGACGACATCCCCATGTGCGAAGGCGTACCCTGCTCTCCCATCCCCGATCTATACAAGATGCCTAAAAAACTGAAAGAAGCATTCGGTGTGCCCGAGGATTTCGAACTGATTTCCGTAGTCTCCTTGGGCTATAGCAATGATAATCCTACGGCGGATAAGCGGGCCCTGGAGGATGTGCTTCATTGGAACTCCTTTGAAAAAAAATAGAAGAGAAAGCTTGAAATGCCCCCAAACTTGGTTTGGGGGCATTTTTTCATCCTCTATTTCGTTGTTTATCTTGCCATGTCATCGAAAAGCTTTAACAGTTTCTCCTCCGCATCCCCGATATTTTTAGGGGCCTCCATCGGGTACCCCCGGGAGCTGAGCTTTAGGAAGAGCTCTGTTAAGATGGGAACTTCCAAATCCGCCTTTATGATGGCGTCATAATTGCTAAAAACCTCTTTGTAGTCTCCCTTCGCCACCACATGGCCCTGATCGATCACATAGATAACGTCGGCGACTTCCGGAACCAGATTGATATCATGGGTGGTGATGATCATGGTGGTATTATGGTTTTCATTGATTCGGTTCAAATGCTTTACCATTTCGGTTTTCGACTTTGGATCCAGGGACTCAAAGGGTTCGTCCAGCACCAGAATTTCGGGATTCATCACCATGGCCCCCGCTAAGGCCACCTTCTTTTTTTGTCCGCCGCTGAGATAGTGGGGGATTTTGTTTAACAGCGGATGAATTCCGAAATCCTCAGCGATTTCCGTTACCATCCGGTCCACCTGGTCCTTTTTTATGCCGTTATTTTTCAGGGTGAATCCGATATCATCGTACACTCGGGGACCGATGATCTGCTCATCCACATTTTGAAATACCACTCCCAGCTTTTTCCGTAATTTCTCAAAGTCTTTTTTCGGCGACATGCCCAGGACTTCCACCGTCCCCTCCAGGGGCGTTAGAAAACCCAGAATATGATTTAACAACGTGGTTTTCCCGGCTCCGTTGGAAGCCAGGATCACCACTTTTTCCCCTTTATTCACTACAAAATCCAGCCCGCAAAGATCCACCTCGGTGTGATCGGGATAAATATGTTTTAGACAATTTACATGGACTACTTTATTCATAATACATTCACTCCTATCACTGCCAGTATTCCTCCGGAAATTATTAAAATGTCGGGGATCCCCGGAGGCCATAATGTAATCTCGGATTTGATCCCTCCCCGGTATCCCCGCAGGGAATATATTTGATACATTCGTTCACTAATATCAAAAGAGGTGATGATAATCACTCCGATGGCCCCCACCATGTTTTTCGCGTTTTTAAAAACATTAAAAGAATGATAGCCACCCCTAAGCCGCATGCTTTTTAATAGATTTGTGGCTTTTTCTATCAGTATGAATACCCCCCGATAAGTAAACAT
>CAZTIJ010000186.1:0-4585 GCA_964613365.1 uncultured Clostridiaceae bacterium
AGCAGCTTGCGGGAATGCAACTTCTAACGGAAGTAATGATGAAGGAATAAATGAACAAGAAAGTGTAGAGTTAGATAACCTGGGGGTTCCTGAAGGGTTAAAGGTTATGACCCCGGAAGCAAATAAGTTAAATATAGAGTTGAAACGCTTGATGAATGATATTATGGATGAATTTGACGGCGGCGAAAACCTGTCTGAAAAAGAACGGAAAGAGTACGAAGAACAATTACAAGCACAAGAAAGTAAAATGAAAGAGCTGCAAGAAAAAATAATGATGATCGATAACCAAGAGATGATCGATAATATTTTTGATGAAATCCAAGCATCAGAAGCGGTATATAATGACAGGATAGATCAAAGCGCTGTGGAGGAAGGAAGATTCTACTCTTTAGAACCTTTCTATTCAAATCGTGATCAAGACGAAAATTCCTCTGTGGAATATATTAATCTAATTATGGTATTTGAGGATGATACGCTTCATCTTATCATTGGCGAAGAAGTTGAAAGTCTTGCAGTAATAAAAATGGACTTTGACTATCCATGGCTGGAAAACAAGCTCAATCCATAAAAGGTAATGAGTGTAGATTAACTATAGCTTCTTTCATTAATATTTGAAGAATGGGGGGAACCAATATGGACTATGAAGAAACGGAAAATAAAACATCAGACAGGACGGGTTATGCTCAGGATTTCTGTAACAGCACTGCTGAAACAGTCCGAAATAAGTTAGCCAAAGAAAAAGTAGGGGAAGGCAAATTCCTGGTTTTAGGGATTTTATGGAAATAGGAGGTAAAGGTATCTTTAATAAAAATTGGATTACTAATTGGCTAATTCCTGTTTTAGTGGGAGTCATAGCCTATTTATTTGCACCAATAATATTAAACATGTTCGATGCAAACACAGCCATCAATAGATTTGCAATAGTTACCATCATAATACTACTAAGTACATTGATATTTGTTGCATTTAGCATGAAAGGAAATAAAAAGAACAACAATAAATCATAAAAATTCCTTTAGAGGCTAGGGGTGTAAGTGTTTGAGGTGCTAAAAGTTTATAGACATTGGGCCTGTATATAACACAGGGTTAGGAACATAAGGTTGGGGAATGAAAATCGGGTTCTAGTGTCGCTAACCCTAGAAACGTTATGGTAGAAGACATACATGAAAACTTAAATCGATGGAAGTAGATTGTATTGATATTCGGGGGAGGAATAAATATGTTGGGTGGATTTATTGGACTAGCAGAAATAATATTAATACTAACGGTTATTCTATTTATTTACCTATGTTATAGAATATTCAGCTTTATAAAAAGCCGGTAAGTTGGAAGTATCAATGGAAAACCAGGAACATAGCATGCATGAAAAAAGTGAAAGGTGGGATCCCATGAAGCAAATTATTATGAAGATCAGTGAGTGGGTGTTTTTCCTGTTTTTGGCATGGATCCTTTTCAGTAAAGGGGTGGAGCTTATAAGTATGGGAATGGAGTGGTTATCCATATACACGGTGGTCTTGGAATGGGTAGTGGGGATTATCCTCATCATTCCAGCGGCCCTTATTATAGCGAATCGGCTAACGGAAATGGTTAAAAAACTAATAGCGATGGAATAAGAGTTGCTTTTTATTTCGCGGTCAAAACCAGCATGAATAGATCTTGGAAAGGCGGTATTTGCAATGGATACACTGAAAATCGACACCGGAAAAACCGGCAAAGTGTTAACCCTGGGTGCCGGGATATTTGCAATCGTAACGGATATAGTCATTGCCACGGTTACGGGAGAACTGGGCGGGGTGTTTGGAACGCTGATTTTGCTTTTTCTAATATACATCGATGTTGAATGGGCAAGGTGGCTCTTTGTATTTCGAGCAGGCTTCGGGGTATATTCGGGAATAGGCTTTGTGCTAAGCACCGGCAACTATTTATGGTTACTGGCCGTGGGAGCATACTTGCTGATCGCCTGGATGTTCGGTAAGAACAAAGCGGTGGACGCCTATCTAAACCATCATCAAAAGACTTAAGGTTCAGCGGTGGAGAAAGCAGGAAAAAGAAAAGCCTCCGGCGGGAAAACACCGGAGGGGAGTTATCATTCTTAAAGATCTCCCGTGGCGGAGATCAGCCGTGCTTTGATTAGTCCATCCCTTAGGGCCACGGCCACCATGGCGGCGGCGGATACCTTTAACAGATCCGGTACTAAAAAGGGCAGGGCCCCGGTGACGAAGGCCTGGGGAAGGCTCACCCCGGTAACCACCATGAGTTGAAGGGAGCCGAAGGTGTATACCACCAGGACCCCCGCTGCCATCGAGGTGAGCTGAATGAGATATTTCGAGACTTTTCCCCGGGAAAATCTGCGGTAGCCGAAACGGGTCAGATGCCCGATCACGTAGGCCCCGGCCATAAAGCCGAAGATGTAGCCTCCGGTAGGGCCCAGCAGGGATCCGAAGCCGGACCCTCCACCGGCGAATACGGGAAGGCCGATAAGGCCCAACAGGGTGTAGAGCCCCAGGCTATAAAAGCCCAGTTGTGGGCCCAGAATCGCTCCGGCTAAAACAACCCCCACGATTTGCAGGGTAATGGGTACCGGGGTAAAGGGCAGGGGAATTAGAAAAATAGATAAAATACAGGTGATGGCGGCGAACAGAGATACGAGGATCAGTTCTTTTAAGTTTTTCAACGGTCTCATCCTTTCAACGGCGACGGGGTTTCGCCTATGTATTTTTTTTGCCTTTTTTACAGGTTTCCTCGGGATTTTTCCCGATGGTGTTATTATAAACAACGGAAAAAGGATTGTCAACCGGTAAATGAAAACAGGTTAACAATCCTGGGTTGTTTTAGGTTTTGGGTTTTGTCTCCCTGGGGGGAGCCGCCGGCACCGGGGCTCGGTCAAAGCGCACAATCAGTACCACCGCCGAAAGGATGAAGATACAGCCGATCAAGACCGGAAGGTTTACTACCTCGTTAAAGACCAAAACCCCGATCACAATGGAGGTGATAGGCTCCAGGGTGCTGAGAATCCCCGAACTTTGGGAGCCGATCCGCTGAATCCCCACATTCAGCAGGTTCACCGCCCCTAAAGTGACGAAGATCGACAAGAATACCGTAACCCCCCAGCCCGGTAGTGTTAGGGCCAAGGTGAAGTGTCCCGTGAAAAGGGCGAAAAAGAACATGGTCACGGAGGCGATTAAACTGAGGTAGAAGGTCAGGGTCAGGGAGGAAAGAGCCTTCAGTCCGCTTTTGTCGATGTACAGCACGTAAAAGGCGTAGGTCACCCCGGATAACAGAGCCATGAAAATCCCGAAGAGGCTGCCGCTGAGCTCTCCGTTGTACAAAAGAAAGATTCCCAGAGTGCTGAGGATTCCCGCCAGGTATTTACTAAGGGTTAAGCGGTCCTTGTAAAAAACCGCGGCGCCCAGAATCACCAAGATGGGATAGACAAAATGCAGGGTGGTGGCCACCCCGGTGGAGATATGGTTATAGGATATATACAGGGTCATGGCCGTGGCGGCGTAGCCCAGGATCCCCACCGCCAACAAATTTCTACCCTGGGTTTTGGTGATCTGAAAACTACGGTGGGGACTGCGACGGATCATCCAAAAAAGCACCGGCAGGGCAAAGAAAAATCGCCAGAATACCAGGTTTATGGAATTGCCTCCCTGGGAGAAGATATATTTTGCTAGCAGGGGCATGGATCCGAAAATCATTCCGGAAAGGATCACGGCAATGTAGCCGAGGGTTCGGGACTGAAACGGCATGGGAGCCCTCCTTTCGATAGTAGAATTCGAAAAGTCGATTACCTTTATCATAGCATATCCTAAAAAAAATCATAGGGTGGGATTTGCCGGGGATTCAAGAACCGTGAAAAATCATGAAAACCCATGAAAAGCAATGGAAAATCATGAAAACTTATGAAAACCCATAAAAAGCAATGAAAAAAACCATAAAAAAAGTCCCCTAACATCTAATGTAGGGGACTGAACTTCTTTATAAGAAATAAGGATGTAACCGGTATTACCGGGATGTACACTGCCGGGATGTTACCGGGATCATACAAAAGTTTACTTCGGATCGATCAGTCCGCTCATTCGAATGATCTCCGCGCCCTTTGCCTCCAGGGCATCGGCGAACTGGTTGATTCCCACGGAATCGCTGGCCATATGTCCCGCCACCACGATGTTACCGATGTTTTGCTCCTTCACGGCTTTGATCACGTCCTCGGGCATGTGCATGCATACCAAAGTGCCGACTCCCGCTTCGAAGTAGGATTTGATCACGTTGGTACCGCCGCCGGTGCCGCCGGCCATTACCACCACAACCTTACCGGCGTAATCCTTCTCGCTGCCCACTCGGATGACCGGTTTCGCCGAAGTCTTTTGGTACTCGGTTCTGGTTTCCAGGGCTTCGATCACGTCCTTTAGGGTGGCCTTGGGCTGGTCCTTCAGCTTTTCGTCCAACAGGCCTTGCACCGTTCGCTCCGCTAAAATATCCGCCGGGGTGTGTACCGCCATAAAGGGCATTTTCATCAGCTTCGCCGCGGATACCGCCCGGTCGTAGTTGGATACATGCAGGCCTCGTTCCACCTGGCCTT